>DASSIC010000672.1:0-3867 GCA_035692325.1 Gemmatimonadaceae bacterium
GTCACGGCGGCGCGGAGCTGCTCGGAGTTCCCGGCGATGTCGGCGTCGACGGCATCGCGGTTGGCCACCGCCGCCTTCGGCTGCACGAACGTCGCGCTGTTGATGCGATAACCGAGGTCCAGCGAGTAGTTCGACTGCCGCGTCGCCGAGCTGTTGCTGAAGTTCAACCCGTTGAACACCTGCGTGCCACCCTGCTGGTACCGGGCGCCGAACGACGCGTCGGCCGACGGCAGGAACGCGCCGCGAGCGCTGCGCACCGCGGCGTCCGCCGTGCGGCGGTTGTTGGCGATCGACAGGAACGTCGGGTTGTTCTTGCGGGCGAGCGAGATCGCGTCGTCCAGCGTGAGCGGAGCGCCGCTGGCCGGAGCCGCCGTCACGCCCTGCGCGCGGGCGACCGCGGGGACGGTGAGGGCAACGGCGATCGCGGCGAACACCAAAGTGCGCATCGGGGGAGGGGTCCTATGTGTGGGGTCGTGACCCCATACGGAAGGGTTCGAAGGGGGGTTTCAGGCGGCGTGCAACGGGGAATGCTCCGGCACGTCAGTCGTCGTCATCCGGTTCGGGCGTGAGAAAGACGCGAGTGCGGACTCGGTCGCGGATCCGGGCATAGATCGCGGCGCCCTTCTCGGCCGAGGCGAGCGAGGGGCGACCGATCGAGCCCGAGCTGCCGCCGGGGATCTTCAGCCAGCCGCGCCGGTATCGCCGGAGCTCGTCGCGCGACATCATATAGTCTTCTGCGAGGTCCATGCGCACGAGGTGGGGCGCGATGAACAGCATCAGCGAGGTGTCCACCTCGTCGCCGTGCATCGGCTCCGCCTGTCCTTCGAGGAACTCGCGGAGATCCACCGAGAAGACGTCGACGACGCGGACGCGCGCCTCCGTGGTGATCACGGTGGCCAGCGCTTCCTGGTGCGGGTCGTGCTCGTGCGCCGTCAGCAGAACGAACTCCTTCACTCCCGTCGATTCCCACGTGTCCAGCAGGTCGTTCAGCATCCGGTGGAGGGTCTTCTTGCGCAGCGAGGCATTGCCGGCGAACCCGCGCTCCGTCGCGACGTTCACTCCGTACTCCAGTGTTGGGGCGCGGAGAATTCCGAACTCGGCTGACAGGTCGTCGGCCAGGTGCTCGACGATCAGGGTGTCCGAGCCCAGGGGAAGGTGCCGGCCATGCTGCTCGCAGGTCCCGACGGGGATGATGAGGCGCGGATCGTCGGCGATGACCGCCGCGATCTCGCCGGGACGCATCTCCTTGATGCGTCGCGCGGTGGTGGTGACCGGGCTGAGGGAGGGGTAAGTCATTCTGCGAGAGACCGTGAGGCGAACGCTGCCGGCCGCCGGGCCTCGCGCGCTCGTGGCGCCGGCGGCCGCGGCCACGGCGCTGCTGCTGGCGAGCGGGTGGCTCGCCGATCCACGAATAGAGTACGTCGCGGCCTGCCTGATCGCTACGGCGATCTCGGCTTTCGCGGGGGTGCGCTGGACGCCGGCGTCGCTGCGACTGCCCCTCGCCATCACGATCGCGGCGCTCGTTGCATTCGTGATCGCGGCGGGACGAGCCGAGCTGCGCCTGGCCGCGTTTTCCCGCGCCCCCGCGTCGGTCGGAAGCGGCCGCGCAGCGGCCCAGCAGGAACTGCTGCGTCGGGCGGTGGATGAGGAGTTCGTGCGGCTCCGGCGGGCGGCGCACACGGCGGTTGCCCTGCCGGCCGCGACGGACGACCCTGCCGAGGTCGTGTCGCGGCTCGAGCATGCGCTCGGCGATCCGATGCATCGCGCCGTGCTGCTCCTGCGCGGCGACACGCTGTACTCCTGGGCGGGCACGCTGCACGCGAATCTCGCCCAGCTCACCGGAACCTCGGGGATTGCGGCGACGCCGTTCGGCCTGACGGTGTACGCGGCGATCGACAGCGCGGGCGCCCGTGCCGTCGCCGCATCGCTGCTGCAGGCGGCGGCACCGAGTGACCGATTGTCGCGCGGACTGTCCCAGCGCCTCCCCGGCGACGAGGTGACCGAGGGATTCGACTTCGGGGCACCCGCGGGCGCCATACCAGCCGGAGCGATGCGCTACGTGGACCAGGGCCGACCCCTGTTCGACGCGCGGGCGATCGTTCCCTCGGCGGGCGAGGTGCGGTTCCGGCTGCTGGAGCGTGCGCGCGTTCGCGTGGGGGTCGCGATCCTCATCGCGCTCGCCGCCTTTCTCGTCACGGTCGCGCGGCGAGAATCCGGCGCGCTGGCGGCGGCGGTGGGGGTGCTCGCCGTCCTGCGGTGCATCTCCATCGTTCCGCTGAGCGAGTTCTCGACGCGGTCCCGGCTGTTCGATGCGTCCGTGTACTTCTTCCCGGCGGGTCGTGCCTACAGCGCCAATGCCGCCGCGCTCACGGTCACGTCGGCCACGCTGCTGCTGGCCGTGCTGCTCGTGGTGCGTCGCATTGGCGTGCGGCTGCCGCGATGGATGGCGGTCGTGCTCGCGACCCTCACCGTCGGCTTCGGCCCCTTCATCCTTGGCGCGCTCGCGCGTGGCATCACGCCGCCGTCGTACGGCGCGGGCGCGGCGCTCTGGCTGATCTGGAGCGTGCCGCTGTGCCTTGCCGCCACGGCGCTGCTCGTGTTCGCGAGCTGGGCGGGGCGTGTCGCGCTCGGTGGACGCCGAGGTGTGCCGATCGGCACCGGGCCGGTGATCGCCCTCGTCGCGGCATCGATGGCGCCGCTGGCGTGGAATGCACCCGGGCAGTGGCCGCAATGGTACAGTGGCCTCTGGATTCTCGCCGTCGGAGCGCTGGTACTCGCGCGTCCATCGCGACGTGCCTTGATGGCCGCGGCCACGGTGGCCGGGCTGGGCGCGAGCACCGTGGTGTGGGGCGCCACCTCGCGCGGTCGAGTCGAGCTCGCGGAGCGTGACGTGCGCGGGCTCGACGCGCCCGATGCGTACGGCGTCGCCCTCGCCGACCGGCTGGCGGCGTCGCTGCGGAACGACTCGCTGCCGAGGACGACGCAGCAGCTCCTGGAACGATATCTCGCGTCCGATCTCGCGCCGTCGGGATATCCCGTCGCGCTCACGGCGTGGGAGGGGACGACGCCCCTCGCGACGTTCGGCTCCGCGCCATTCGACGTCGCCTTCGACACCGTGGCGATGGCCGCCGCGTCGGCGGCCAGCACGGGACGTCGCGTCGTGACGACAACGCGCGCGACGGTCTATGGCGTGCGCGTCGTGGCGGTGCCGATGCGCGGCGGCACGGTCACGATCCTGCTGGCACCGCGGACGCGGCTGATCGGCGCCGATGCCTACGCGCGCTGGTACGGACTGCCGCCGGCGGAGAGCAATGAGCCGCCGTACACGATTCAGGTGGTGCCCGATTCACTCGCACCGCGCGCCTCGATCCGCTGGCGTCGCGAAGGAACGGAGCTGCACGGCGACTGGCCGGTGAGCAGTCAGGCGGGGCCGGCGCGCGCGCACGTGGAGGTGGACCTGCGCGGGCTCGACTCGCTGATCCCACGTGGCGGGCTGCTGCTTCTGCTCGACCTTGGCGCCGTGGCGCTCGTGTGGATGCTGGGCGCGGTCGCGGACGGGCGCGCCGGCCGCTGGCTGCGCCTGCGGCGGCAGCGGGTGCGCAGCTACCGCACGCGCCTCTCGCTCGGCCTGTTCCTCTTCTTCCTCGTCCCGGCCGCGACCTTCGCCGTCTGGTCGTGGCGGCAGCTCTTCGACGACGCCCAAGCGTCACGTCGCCTGCTCGTCACCGAGACGATGCGCGCCGTGCAGGGTGGCAGCCGCCCCGACTGGCTCCGCGCCGAAAGCGTTCGACTGGACACGAAGCTGCTGCTGTATCAGGCCGGCGTGCTCGTGGACGCGAGCGATTCGTTGTTCGCCGAGCTCGCGCC
>DASSIC010000673.1:0-2458 GCA_035692325.1 Gemmatimonadaceae bacterium
CTCCAACGAGGGCAACCCGTGCACCGTCGCGACCTCGCCCGGCGCCGCCCGTCCCCTGGCGATGAACATCGTGACCGTGACGCGACAGCCCCCGTTGCGCGCAACGCCCCGCGCTACGGCGCCGGCGTCGGCGCGTTCGGCCAGCGCCACCGTCCACGCGCGGTCACCAAGGACGCGGGCGCGGCACTCTCGCTCACCGGCGGTGGTGGTGAGTCCAGCGAAGCCTCCGGCCATGACGAGTCCCGCGCACGCCGCGACGTTTGCGAGTCCGCGGGCGGCAGCCACGAGGCCCACGCCTCCAGAGGCCGCAATGGCGAACAGGAGACCGCCGGCCGGCGACGAGAGCGCCATCGCGAGTCCGGCGGCGTACGCGAGCGCTCCCCAGGCGACGAGTGGCATCGCGCCACGAAGCGCGCTGCAGACGCCCGCCGCGCCATCATAGTGGCGCGACGGACAACGAACGCGTGCGCAGAATCAGAGCATCGACCGCGGGCGCGATCGCGCCTCAGCCGGCCATCGGCAGGGGCTGGCGTTCGCGGACGACGGCGCCGGTGAAGGTCGAGCCGGTCGTTCCGGTGAGCTCGACCGTCAGATACGTGCCGAGCATGGCGGCGTCGCCCGGCACGAGCACCGTCTTGAAGTCGCGGGTGCGCGTCATCAGCATCGCTTCGCCGCGCTTCGCCTCGCGCTCCACGAGCACTTCGTGGCGTGTGCCGAGCAGTCCCATGTTCCGCTGCCGCGACAGCGTGCGCACGGTCTCCACCAGCCGCTGCAGCCGCTCGCTCGCGATCTCCGCCGGCACGGTCAGCTCCGCCGGAAGGCGCGTGGCCGGCGTACCGTCGCGCGGCGAGAAGATGAAAGTGTACGCGTCGGCGAACCCGACCTCGCGCACGACGTCGAGCGTCTCCTCGAACTCCTCGTCGGTCTCGCCGGGAAAGCCGACGATGATGTCCGTCGTGAGCGACACCCCCGGAATTGCGCGCCTGATGCGATCCACGCAGTCGAGATAGCCCTCGCGCGTATACCGCCGCAGCATGCGCTTGAGCATGCGCGACGAGCCGCTCTGCATCGGCAGGTGGACGTGCTCGCACACCGTTGGGACTTCGGCCATCGCGGCGATGACGCGATCGGAGAAGTCGTTGGGGTGCGGGCTCGTGTATCGCACGCGCCGGATCCCGGGCACCGTGCCCACGGCGCGCAGCAGATCGGCGAAGTCGTGCGTGCCGTCGGTGTACGAGTTGACGGTCTGGCCCAGCAGCACCACCTCGCTCATCCCGTCGGCGACGACGGCGCGCGTCTCGCGAACGACGTCCTCGAGCCGGCGGCTCCGCTCCGAGCCGCGTGTCGTGGGGACGATGCAGTACGTGCAGCGATAGTCGCAGCCGCGCTGCACGGGGATCCACGCCTTCACCTTGTCGAAGCGGCGCGGCGTGAAGTCCTCGTAGTGCTCCTCGAGATCGAAGCTGGTCTCGATCGCCCGGTTGCCGCGTCGCGCTCCCTCCACCAGCTGCGGGAGCGCGCGATAGCCGTCGGGTCCCACGACGAGCGACACGTGCTTCGCCTTCTCCAGCAGCTGCGGGCCGAGCCGCTGCGCCATGCACCCCGTCACGCCCATCACGCTGTCGGGCTTCATGTGCCGCTTCAGCTCACCAAGTCGGCCGATGACGCGCTGCTCGGCGTGATCGCGGATGGCGCAGGTGTTGACGAGAATGACGTCGGCGCCGTCTGGCCGGTCGACCGGCGAATAGCCCGCCGCCGCGAGCTTGCCGAGCATCAGCTCGGAGTCGCTCACGTTCATCTGACAGCCGTACGTCTCGACGTAGACGGTGGGTTGGCGCTCGGACATCGGGGAAAGATAACGCCCTGGCGCGTCCTAGGTGGGGATCGGGGCGGTCTCCGCGGGGGGCTTCACGGGCAGCCAGAAGTGGAAGGCGCTGCCCACCATCTCACCCCCGCTCTTCACCCAGATGCGCCCACCGTGCGCTTCCACGACCAGCTTGCAGAACGCCAGCCCCAGCCCGGAGCTGCGGACGCGCGGGATGTGCGGCGTCTTCACCTGCTCGAACTTGCGGAAGATGATGTCGTGATACTCCGGCGGGATCCCGACGCCGTCGTCCGACACCGTGAACAGCGTCCCGTCGTTCTCGCGGCGTGCGCCGAGCGTCACCGTCACCGCGCGCGCGGAGTGGCTGAGCGCGTTCTGCACCAGGTTGCTGAACACGCGCTTGAGCAGCGCGTGGTCGGCCTCGATCACCGGCGCATCGTCCGACGCCTCCACCACCGCCGTGGCGCGCTCCTGCTGAAAGCGGATCTCCCACTCGTGCCGCACCTCGGCCAGCAGCGCGGCCGGCGCGATCTGCTTGAGGTTCAGCGTGAGCTGCGTCTCCTCGAGCCGCGCGACCTCCAGCAGGTCCTCGATCAGCCCGAGCAGATCCTCCGCCCGGCTCTCCGCGTCGCC
>DASSIC010000674.1:0-3711 GCA_035692325.1 Gemmatimonadaceae bacterium
CGACGTCTTCGACTTCGATCAGGCGTTCGAGCGCGACTACCCGTGGTGCGCGCAGTTCGTCTGATCCCGTCGCCCGGAAAGCCCAATGGAAATGCCCGCGGAGTTCCCCAAGTGTCGCAAGTGTGACGACGGCGTGCTCCTTCCGCTCAGCGACTACGGTCGCGACGGCGCCGCCATCACCTTCAAGGCGTGGGCATGCTGCAACCCGGAGTGCGGCTTCAACCTCCGCATCGACAACGGGGAGCTGAGCTACGGGCGCATGGTGGGGGCGTCGCAGAAGTAGCGGCCATGCTCGTCACCGACGCCGCGGGTGCCCGGGCCGCCGACAGTGGGGCGATCGCGGCGGGAGTTCCCTCGCGCGCGCTGATGCAGCGCGCCGGCGCCGCGGCTGCCGCCGAGCTCGCCCGGCGATTCTCGTCTGACCTGCGTGGCGGCGTGCTCGTCGCCACCGGCGCCGGTAACAATGGCGGCGACGGATGGGTCGTCGCCTCGGCGCTGCACGCGGCCGGCGTCCCGGTGCGTGTCGTCGAATGCCTCGCCGCGAGCACTCCGGACGCGATCGCGGAGCGCGAGGCCGCGTTCGCGAGCGGGGTGTCGCACACGAGAGACGCCGACGCCCTGCTGCGTGGCGCCGAACGCATCGTCGTCGACGCGATCTTCGGCACGGGACTGCGGGCCGATGCGCCGCTCGAAGGCCCCGCCGCCGGCGCAGTCGCGTCGCTCGTGGCGCGCCAGCGAATCGACGCGATGCATCTCGTCGCCCTGGACATTCCCTCCGGCGTCGACGCCACCACGGGGGCCGACATCGGGGGGCTGCACTGCGAGCTGACGCTGACCTTCGGCACGCTCAAGCGCGGCCATCTGATCGCGCGCGAGCGCTGCGGCGAGATCGTGGTGCTCGACATCGGGCTCGGCGCGCACGCCTTTGCATCGCGCGGACATCGGCTCGCGACGCCCGACTGGTTCCGCGCCTCGCTCCCCCCGATCGCCGCCGACGCGCACAAGGGAACGCGGAAGAAGATCGCCGTCGTGGGCGGCGCGCCCGGGATGGCCGGGGCGGTGATCCTCGCCGCGCGCGCCGCGCTGCGCAGCGGCGCCGGTCTCGTGAAATGCATCGTGGCTGCCGATTCGCTGCCCGCCGTCCAGGAGGCCGAGCCCTCCGCGCTCGCCGCGGTATGGCCGGACGACGACGAGAGCGTGCGCAGCGTGATCACCGAGTGGGCCGACGTCGTGCTGATCGGTCCCGGCCTCGGCCGCGACAATGCGCGCGCGTTCGTCGAGCGGCTGCTGCGCGAGTTCGCCGGACCGGTCGTGCTCGACGCCGATGCGCTGAACGCGTTTGCCGGCGATGCGAGTGGGCTCGCCCCGTTGATCGGGGATCGCCAGGCGCTTCTCACACCGCACCCGGCGGAGTTCGGGCGGCTCGTCGAGAGCTCGGTCGAGGACGTGTTGCGCGAACGATTCACCCTGCCCGCGAGCCTCGCCGCCGACACCGGTGCCGCCGTGCTGCTCAAGGGGGTGCCGACGATCGTCGCCGCGCCGCACGGTGAGACGATGGTGGTGGCCGAGGGCACGCCGGTGCTGGCGACGGGCGGGGCGGGGGACGTGCTCGGCGGGATCGCCGCGACACTCCTCGCGCAGACGAACGACGCGTTGCTCGCCGGCGCGCTCGCGGCGTACGCGCACGGCAAGGCGGCGTGGCTCGTCAGCTCGCGCGACGTGCGCGGCTACACGCTGGACGATGTGCTGCTCGCGCTGCCGGTGGTGTGGGCGCTGCCCGCTCCGGCGCCGCGCCCTCCCGTTCTTGCCGAGCTCCCTGCCGTCGGCGAGCGCGCGTGACGACGCACCTGCCGCTCGGCGCCGGCGCCGAGTTCGATGCGATCCGCGCCATGCTGCACGAGTGGGGTCCGCATGCGACCGGTGTCGGCGACGACGCCGCGCTCGTCACCGTGCCCCCGGGCGAACAGCTCGTCGTCAGTACCGATGCGTCGGTGGAAGGGGTGCACTTCCGCCGCGAGTGGATGTCGCCCGTCGAGATCGGTGAGCGCGCCGCCTCCGCGGCGTTGAGCGATCTCGCGGCGATGGCGGCGACGCCACTCGGCATGCTGCTCGCCATCGCCGTGCCGGCGTCCTGGCAGGACGCGCTCGTGGAGCTGGCGCGCGGAGTCGGTGCCGCCGCGGCGGGCGCACGCTGTCCGGTCGTGGGAGGCAATCTGACGCGCGGGTTCGAGCTTTCGCTGACGATCACGGTGCTCGGCAGCACGGCGGCGCCGCTGCGTCGCGCGGGTGCACGTGTGGGAGATCGCGTGTTCGTCACCGGACAGCTCGGCGGTCCGGCCGCCGCACTGCGCGCGCTGGTCGCCGGCGAACGTCCAGCTCCGGCTCATCGCGCACGATTCGTCGCGCCGGTCCCGCGTCTGGCCGAGTCGCGCTGGCTCGCCAGGTACGGCGTCCACGCCGCGATCGACATCTCGGATGGCCTGCTCGCCGACGCGGCGCACCTCGCCCGCGCGAGTGGCGTGTCGATCTCGATCGATCTCGGGACGATACCGTGCGTCGAGGGCGTCGCGCCGAGCGATGCGGCGGCGAGCGGGGAGGAATACGAGCTGCTCGTGACCGCACCGGCGACGGCGACGCTCGACGTCGGGGCGTTCGCGCGCGAGTTCGCCATCCCGCTATCCGAGATCGGACGCGTCGTCGCGCTGGGACCAGAGCCGGTGCAGGTGGTCGGCGGTGCTGCGGGCGAGCGGGGCTTCGATCACCTGCGCTGAATGCACGGCCTCATTCCCGTCCGTTGCCGCTATCAACCGATCGTCAGCGTCGCAGAGGCCGCGTCGTAGGAGGTCGCGTACGAGCGCAGGCTCGACGTCGGCTGGCCACCGACCCACGTGCCGTTCGCCGAGAACTGCGCGCCGTGGTTGGGGCAGAGGAAGCCGCTGCCGCTCTGGTTGACCGTCGAGCCGGCGTGCGGGCAGATCCGCGAGAGAGCGACGTACGTCGACGTTCCCGTGCGCACGATCGCCAGCGGGCTCCCCTGGATCGTCACCATCGCGATCCCGCCGACCGACGAGAGAGCCGGATAGTCGCTCACCTTGATCGACGCCTGGCCGGTGAGCTCCGGGGCCGTCGCGTCCGACATGCCGCAGGCGGCGAGCGCCGCGGCCGCCGCGAGCAGCGCGCTCTGCGCGAGGAAGGTGCGCCGGCCGATCCCACTGCCGGCGTCAGGGACTGCGGCGCCGGAACAGTGGCCGCAGCTGTCGGTCGAATCGTTCGTCATCGAGTCTCTCGCTGAATGATCTTGGGAGGAGCAACACGCGTGACGCGCCGCACCCTACCGACGCCGTTGCTCACGCAACCTGCTTCGGCGGTGCCGGACGCGGCAGGAAGCCGCGACGCTCCATCGCCCCCCAGTCCTTTCGCCCGCGGAGATACTTCCACATCCCGCGCAGCCGCCACCACACCGTCAGCTGGCGATACCCGAGGTTCTCGGCGAGGGTCCATCCGAACAGCAGCAGTCGATCGCGCAGCGTCGAGTAGCGATGGAAGCTCACGTCCTCGAGCAGGAGTGTGAATGCGGTGAGCGCAGTGCCGAGCCCGTAGGCGGTGAGATAGAACAGCGCGGCGAAGCTCCAGTTCACCATCCCGAACACCAGCCCCACCGCCAGCCCGATCAGGCCGAGCGCCTCGATCACCGGCGCGAGCAGCTCGACG
>DASSIC010000675.1:0-3178 GCA_035692325.1 Gemmatimonadaceae bacterium
GCCATCGCGAACAGCTCGCGGGCGATGGCGAGCGGTGTCTTGTCCGACTGTCCCGCTTCGCGGGTCCTGATGAGCCATGCGTTCTCGGCGAATCGGCACGCGTCGATGAAGAGCGGCACGCCATGGCGGTTGCACACCTCACGCACCGCGCGGACGTTGGCGAGGCTCACCGGCTGACCACCCTCGGAATTGTTGGTGATCGTGAGCATGACCAACGGAACGCGGCCCGGCTTGGCGGACAGCACGTGCTCGAGCGCCGCCACGTCCATGTTCCCCTTGAACGGGTGGACCGACTGCGCCTCGTGCCCTTCGGGGATCGGCAGATCCAGCGCGACGCCGCCCCGGTCCTGGACGTTGGCGCGCGTCGTGTCGAAGTGCGTGTTGTTCGGTACGATGTCGCCCGGCTGTACCACCGTGGAGAACAGGATGTGCTCGGCGGCGCGTCCCTGGTGGGTCGGGATCACCTGGGTGAACCCCGTCACGTCGCGCACGGCGCGTTCGAACGTGTCGAAGGAGCGCGCGCCGGCATACGATTCGTCGCCGCGCATCATGCCCGACCACTGGTACACCGACATGGCGCCGGTGCCGGAGTCGGTGAGCAGGTCGATCAGCACGTCCTCCGCCTTCAGCAGGAACACGTTGTAGTTCGCCGCCGCCAGCGCGGACATGCGATCGTCGCGCGTCGTCTGCCGGATGGGCTCGACGGTCTTGATGCGGAAGGGCTCGATGATGGTCTTGAACGTCATGCGCGACTCATCACGCCGGGTGCCGCCATCGCCAGCGCGCGCTCCGGGCGCGCGGTGTCGCCGAAGATTCCGGCGGGATGCAGGGTCTCGAAGCGCGACTGGAAGAAGCGCAGGCGAGCCGGCTCGTAGGTGAAGCGGAGTCCCTGGATCTGCTCGCTCATTCCGTGCAGCGCGACGACGCTTTCCGCGGTGACATCCATGTGGGCCTGCGTGTAGACGCGGCGCGGGATCGTGAGCCGCACGAGCTCGAGCGCCGGATACCGATTCTCACCCGTATCCGGATCCCGCCCGGCCGACACCGCGCCGCGTTCCATGCTCCGGATGCCGGATTCCACGTACAGCGCCGCAGCCAGCGCCTGCGCCGGATACTGGTCGCGCGGGAGATGTGGGAGCATGGCCGCCGCATCGAGGAAGACGGCGTGTCCGCCGATCGGTCGGACCACCGGCACCCCGGCGTCGATCAGCTGCTGGCCGAGGTAGAGCACCTGGCCGATGCGACTCCGGATGTGCTCTTCGCGCACCGATTCCTCGATCCCGATCGCCATCGCCTCCAGGTCGCGGCCCGCGAGGCCGCCGTAGGTGTGCAGCCCCTCGAACAGGACGACGAGATTGCGCGCCTCGTCGGCCAGCTTCTCGTCGCGCAGTCCGAGCCAGCCGCCGATGTTCACCAGCGAATCCTTCTTGCCGGACATCGTCGCGCCGTCCGCGAGCGCGCACATCTCGAACAGGATGTCGGCGACGAGCTTGCCCCGTTGCGCCGGCTCCCGCTGCTGGATGAACCAGGCATTCTCCACCGCGCGCGTCGCGTCGAGAATGACGAGAATCCCGTGCGCATGCGCGTACTCGCTCACGGCGCGGAGGTTCTCGAGACTGATCGGCTGCCCGCCGGCCATGTTCACCGTGGCGGCGACGGAGACGTACGGCACGCGCGCCGCACCGACCGCTCGCACCAGCGCGTCGAGCTTGCCGAGATCCACGTTTCCCTTGAAGGGGTGCTCCGACGCCGGATCGTGCGCCGCGTCGATGATCACGTCGTGGAAGTGGCCGCCCGCCAGCTCCTGGTGCGCCCGCGTCGTCGTGAAGTACATGTTGCCCGGCACGTGATCGCCGGGCTCGACGAGCATGCGCGACAGGATGTGCTCCGCGCCGCGACCCTGGTGCGTGGGGATCAGATGAGGGAAGCCGTAGTAGCGCCCGACGGCCTCCTCGAGGTGATAGAAGTTCCTGGAGCCGGCGTATGCCTCGTCGCCGAGCATCATGCCGGCCCATTGACGGTCCGACATCGCGTTGGTGCCGGAGTCGGTCAGAAGGTCGATGTAGACGTCGTCCGACCGAAGCAGGAAGGTGTTGTAGCCGGCGTCGCGGATCGCCCGCTCGCGCTCGGCGCGGCTGGTGAGGCGAAGCGGCTCGACGACCTTGATTCGCCAGGGCTCGGCCCAGCTGTGGTGACGCATGGAGACTCCCGTCCGCGCCGCGGACCCGTGGGTGGTCTCCTAGAATGCGGCCGGCGCTCGCGATGCGGCGTCGGGAGAAGGCGGTACGTCGTGTAGGGAGTCGGCCGGATCGACTACGGCCGGCCCACGCCAGCGCCCGAATCCGGCCGCTGGCGGCGCAGCGCGTCCACGCGACGCCGGACCTGCTCCTGGAGCGCGGCGTACTTCGCGCGCTGCACCGGCGTCATGAAGGTCGCGAACTCGCGCTGCTCCTCGATCTGCAGATCGATCCGGTCGCGCTGCAGCTGGTGCAGGCGGTCGAGGGCCTTCGCGACGCGATCCTGGTCGGCTTTGGCGTCCGCGAGCAACTCCTGACGCAACGTCATGCGCTGCGCCCGTTCCTCCACCGACAACGCGCGGCGCCGGTCATCGAACCGCTTGCTCGTCGTCGCGAGCTGCGACATCTGGCCATCGCTGAAGCCGATCCGCTGCTTGGCGATCTGCCAGAGGTTGCGGCGCAGCTGCTGCTCCATCTGGGCGCGGCGAGGTCCCGCGTTGCCCGGTGGAGTATCGAGCCGGCGCGTTCCCTGCGCACCACTCGCGACAACCGGAAGCGCGACCGCCAGAACCGCCAATCGAAGTCGGTGAATCATTCGGTCCCCGTGGGTGAGACTGGCGAGATGGCGGAGGTGGGCTCGACGTCCACCGACGGGAGGACGTCCACCGTCGCAAGATCCTTCAACAGCGCTGAAAGCTCGGCGTCATCCAGCTCGCCGATGGACGACGAGGCGACTGCCAGCTCACGAGGAGGAGCCGACGCCGTCGCTCCTGGCACCGCTGAATCCTTCGTCGCCACGTGCGCCGGCGCTCGAGGCGCGGCGTTGCTCCCCCCGACGACGGCGACCGTAGCCGTGTCGCGCGCGCTGGCCGCGCCGCGCTGGAGCACGGCGACCGACGTTCCGCCCGCGGCGAGCAGCGCGATGGCCGCGGCGGCGCGCC
>DASSIC010000676.1:0-6343 GCA_035692325.1 Gemmatimonadaceae bacterium
GCCGCGAGGCGCGGCAGCGCATCAAGACCAACTTCTCGCGCTTCTACGGCAAGAACGACGGCACGATCTACAAGGTGGCGCAGCGCGTGCTGGACGGCCGCCACGAGTGGCTGGAGCAGGGGATCGTCGGCATCATGGAAGAGAAGCCGGCGCCGGCCGACCGGTCGATGCCGCGGGCGGCCTCCACGCCGCAGCTGGTGTGACGGTTGGACGGGAAGACGGGAAGACGGGAAGACGGGAACAACAAAGGGCACACCGACAGCAGTCCGGTGTGCCCTTTTCCGTCATTCCGTCATTCCGTCATCCCGCAAGCTCACTGTCCGCTCGACCGCGCCGCCTGCGCCTTCAGCGTGTCGTTGGCGAAGATCGCCACTTCCACGCGACGGTTCTGCTGACGACCGGCATCGCTGTCGTTGGTCGCGACCGGCTCCGTCTCGCCACGGCCCGCTGCACGCAGGCGCGACCGATCGACGCCGCGGCTGACGAGGTAGTTCACCGCCGCGTTGGCGCGACGCTCGGAGAGCGACATGTTGTAGCTGTCGCTGCCGTTGCTGTCGGTGTGACCGACGACCATGATGTTGGTGTTCGGATACTTGTCGAGGCTCGACGCGAGCGTCGCGAGATTCTGTTGCGCAGCCGCGGTGAGCACATCCGAATCGTACGGGAAGAGCAGGCCGGACTCGAACGTCACCTGGAGTCCCTCGCCCACGCGCTCGACCACGGCGCCGGGGATCCCCTGCTTGATCTCCTTGGCCTGCTGATCCATCTGGTGGCCGATGATCGCGCCCGCCGTGCCGCCCACCGCGGCGCCGATGATCGCGCCCTTCGCTGTGGACCCGTTGGCATTGCCGATCGCGGCGCCGGCCGCGGCACCCGCCGACGCGCCGATGATGGCGCCCTTCTCCTTCTGACTGAGCGACGCGCACGCGCCGACGGAAGCGAGCGCGGCGAGCGCGGCGAGACTGCGAACCGAGTAGAGAGACATACGACTGCTCCGTGATGTAGGTCGTGCGGCGCGCATGAGCACGCGCCACTGGTATAGACCTACCCCACTCTAGCAAGCACGGGACCAACCCGTGCCGAGCTCGCTAGGCGCGAAACGCCGTATATCCCTCGTCGGCAATCGCTTCGGAGATTTCGTCGACGTTCGTGCGCGCCGGGTCGAACTGCACGTCGGCGCTCCCGATCGTGACGCGAGTCACTTCCACGCCCGGCGTCTTGCGCAGGCGCTCGTCCACTGCGCGCACGCAGTGCTGACAGGTCATCCCTTCGATGGTCAGATGCAGAGGTTCCATGATTCCAATCTAGTGAGACGCCCTCGCTCAACCATGCACCTCGGCGGCGACCCCGGGGCGCACGCCCCCCAGCTGCAGCACGATCACCGCCGTCGCGATCAGCATGCCCCCCACCAGCGTGCGCGGTCCGATCACCTGGCCCAGCACCACGCTCCCCATCAGCGCCGTCCAGAATGGCTCGACGGTGCTCACGATCGCCGTACGCACCGGACCGATCTCGCTCAGGCCGCGCAGGAAGGCGACGAAGGCGAGCACCGTGGAGAAGACCGCGAGCACGGCGATCATCATCCAGCCGATGGGGGCGAAGCGCAGGGCGAGCCCGCCCTGCGCGACCGCGACTACGGTGAGCACCAGCGCGGCCCCCGCCGACGCGTACAGCGAGGTGATGGCGGGCGGAATGTCGCGCCCCAGCCGGTCGATCATCGGGATGTACACGGCATAGATCAACGCCGACGACAACGCGAGCAGCGCGCCGATCGGGTGAAGTCCACCCGCGCCCGGCATTCCCACCATGAGCGCGATCCCCGCCAGCGACAACCCGAGCGCCGCCGCACGCCGTCCCGTGATGCGCTCGGCCCCGCGCACCGCCGACATGACGGCGAGCCACGCGGGATACGTGTAGAAGAGAAAGGTCAGCGTGGCCGCCGGGATGTAGCGCAGCGCCGACAGGCTCACGAAGGCGATCGCCGCCTGGCCGCCGCCGGCGAAGACGAGCACGGGCCACGCCCGCCGGCCGGGCGCGAGCACCGCGCTCAAGCCGCCGCTCACCACCACGAGCAGGAGCGACGCGAGCAGATACCGCCACGCCAGCACGTCCACCAGTCGCGCGCCGCTCCTCGTCGCCAGCGTGATGAGGATCGGGATGGATCCGAAGCAGCAGGCGCTGAACAGGACGAGCAGCGTCGCGCGCGAGATCACTCGGGGCGAGCCGTTCACAGCAGCGTCCCGTGCAGCACCAGCAGCGCCACGGTGAAGTAGATCACGAGACCGGTCACGTCCACGAGCGTGGCGACGAACGGTGCCGAGGCGCTCGCCGGGTCGAACCCGAGTCGTTTGAGCAGGAAGGGCAGCATCGATCCCGTGAGCGATCCGAAGGTCACCACGCCCACGAGCGCCAGCCCGACCGTCGTGGCGACGAGCGTCGAGTGCGTGGTGTAGTTCGCCCAGCCGAAGTACGACCAGATCATGATGCGCGTGAAGCCGACGGCGCCGAGGATCATGCCGAGCGCGAGTCCGGAGGGAAGCTCGCGCAACGCGACCCGCCACCAGTCGCGCAGCCGTACCTCGCGCAGCGCGATGGAGCGGATGATCAGCGACGTGGCCTGTGAGCCCGAGTTGCCCCCCGAGCTGATGATCAGCGGGATGAACAGCGCGAGCACGGCGGCGCGCTCGATGTCCCGCTCGAAGCGCCCCATCGCCGTCGCCGTGAGCATCTCGCCGAGGAACAGCGCCGTGAGCCAGCCGGCGCGCTTGCGCAGCATGCGCCCGAAGCCGATCTGCATGTACGGCTCGTCGAGCGCCTCCATGCCGCCCAGCTTCTGCACGTCTTCCGTCTGCTCTTCCTGGATCGCGTCGATGACGTCGTCGACCGTGATGACGCCGATGACGTGGTTGGACTCGCTCACCACCGGCACCACGACGAGATCGTAGTTGGTGATGAGGCGCGCCACTTCCTCGCGGTCGGCGAAGGGCGACACGCTCTGGACTTCACTCCACGCGACGTCCGACAGCTTCGCCCCTTCGGGCGCCGCGAGCAGCTCGCGCAGCGACAGCACGCCGGCGAGCCGCCCCTCGGCGTCGGTCGTGTAGATCGCGTGCATCGCCTCGCGCCGTCCGCTCCGCGCGATCACGCGCACCTTGCGCAGCGCCTCCTCCACTGTGGTGCTCGCCGACTCCGAGACGAACTCGGTCGTCATCAGGCCGCCGGCGGTGTCCGGCTCGTAGCGGCGGAGCTGCTCGGTCTCGCGACGCGCCTCCGCCGGCATCTCCTCGACGATGTCTTCGGCGTGCTCTTCGTCGAGCTCCTCGAGCACGTCGGCGCGCTCGTCGGGCGTCATCGCGCTGACGAGCTCCGCCGCCTGCTCCGGACTCATCGCCTCGAGCAGGTTGGCGCGGAGTTCCTCGTCGATGTACTCGAGCACCGAACCGGCGCGGTCCTTCGGCAGCGTCGCGAGGAAGCGCGGGATCTCCTCGAACGGCAGCGCCTCGGCCACGTCGGCGAGGTCGGCGGGATGCAGCTCTTCGGTCTCCGCGGCGATCAGCTCGGGAGACTCCTCGAGCATCGCCAGAATGTCCGGAGCGAGGAGGGCCCCCACGGGCCGCTCCTCGGGATTGTGCGGTGGCGTCATGGCACGTCCTCGACGGCGGCGGCGGGCGGCGAGCCGTCAAAGTAGGCGCCGGGAGGTGTGCGAGACAAGGCGCGACGAGCGGCGAGTTCGTCGCCCTGCGCAACGCGAAGGACCTGCACCTCGGGAAAGTGCAGGTCCCTCGTCAGATCACCGGGAGGGTTCGTCTGCTCTCCCCGGCCAGCGTCGCGTCGTAGCCCGCGACCGAGATCGCCTCGCGCAACGCCTCCAGGGTGGCGCGTCCATCGTGCTCGATCGTCGCGGCACCGATCGTCACGGTGGCCGAGGCGATGCCTTCGACCGGCGTGAGGGCGGTGAACACCGCCTGCACGCACCGCTGGCAGCTCATGCCGGCAATCCGGAGCTGTGTGATCATGCTGCAATATCGCTGGATGGCGGGCCGGGAGGAACGAAGCGGTCGCGTTGACGCTGCGCGCGTCGGTGGGCGAGATTCCGCCGTCTCCCATCCCATCCGACATGCCTTCAGTCGCCTTCCTCGGGCTCGGTGCCATCGGTCGTCCGATGGCCGCCCGCCTCGCGCACGCCAGCGGCGTGACGCTCACCGTCTGGAATCGGTCGCGCGACAAGGCCGACGCCTTCGCCCGTGAACATGCCGTTCGCGCTGCCACGTCGCCTGCCGACGCGGCGCGCGCGGCCGATGTCGTGATCACCTGCTTCCCCGTCTCCGCCGACGTCGAATCCCTGCTCGACGGGCCCGAGGGACTCCTGGTGGGGATGAAGCAGGGCAGCACGCTCGTCGACTGCACCTCCGGCGATCCCGCGACTTCACGGCGAATCGCAGCTCGCCTGGCCGAGCGTGGCGTGGGCTTTCTCGACGCGCCGGTCAGTGGCGGCACGAGCGGGGCGGAGCAGGGCACGCTGACGGTGATGGTCGGCGGCGATGCAAAGCTGCTAGACGCGATCCGCCCCGCACTGGAACCGTTCGGCAAGAAGATCGTGCACTGCGGCCCGGTGGGCTCCGGCGACGCGCTCAAGTCGGTGAACAATGCGCTGCTCGCCGTGCACGTGTGGAGCACGGCCGAAGGGCTCGCCGCTCTGGCGAAGGCGGGGGTCAAGGCCGACGTCGCGCTCGACGTGATCAACGCGTCGAGCGGCCGGTCCAACGCGTCGATGAATCTCTTTCCCGAGCGCGTGCTCACGCGGGCCTTCCCGCGCACCTTCCGGCTCGCGCTGCTGGACAAGGACGTCGGCATCGCCGCGGGCGTCGCGCGCGAGCAGAAGGTGCCGGCGCCCCTGCTTCAGCTCACGGCGGACCTGTTCCGCATCGCCCACACCGCGCTGGGCGAAACCGCCGATCACGTCGAGGCGGTGAAGGTCGTGGAGCAGTGGGCGGGGCAGGAGATCACATGACCGCCACCGCGCAGCCGCGCACGTCCGACACGCGCACGGTCGATGCGATCCGCGCCGACTTTCCCGCGCTGGAGCGCCGCGAGCAGGGACACCCCGTCGCCTACTTCGACGGTCCGGGCGGCACGCAGGTCCCGCGCGCCGTGGGTGACGCGATGACCGACTACCTGTATCGGCACAACGCCAACACGCACTGGGCCTATCCGACGAGCGCCGAGACGGATGCGATGCTCGCCGAGGCGCGGGTCGTCTTCGCCGACTTCTTCAATGCGGCGCCGGCCGACGTGTCGTTCGGCAACAACATGACGACGATCGCCTTCCACCTCGCGCGCGGTCTCGCTCATGGATGGAGCGCCGGTGACGAGATCGTCGTGACCGAGCTCGATCACCACGCGAACGTGGCACCCTGGCGTGCCGTCGCGAAGGATTGCGGTCTCACCGTGAAGTCAGTGCGGCTGAACCCGACCACCTTCCGTCACGAACCGGACGACTTCGCGCGGCTGATCGGTCCGCGCACGCGACTCGTGGCGGTCGGCGCCGCCTCCAACGCGCTCGGCACCATCACCGACGTCGCCCAGGTGTGCGCGGTGGCCCGCGCCGCCGGAGCTTTGTCGTTCGTGGATGCCGTGCACTATGCCCCGCACGCACTCGTCGACGTGAAGGCGATCGCCTGCGACTTCCTCGCCTGCTCGTCGTACAAGTTCTACGGCCCGCACGCCGGCATCCTTTTCGGCCGCGCCGATCTCGTGCAGGCGCTCGACGTGCCGAAGCTCGATCCCGCGCCCGAGGAGGCACCCGAGCGTTTGGAGACCGGAACGCAGAATCACGAGGGCATCGTGGGCGCTGCGGCGTCCGTGAGCTGGCTGGCGTCGCTCGCGGACGACGGCGGGACGCGCCGCGAGCGGCTGGCCCGCGCCTACGCCGCACTGCACGCGCGCGGCGACGCGTTGACGGCTCGTCTGTGGGAAGGGCTGTCGGCGATCGGCGGTGTGACGCTCTACGGCCCGCCCCCCGGAACGCCGCGGACGCCGACGATCGCCTTCACCGTGCGCGGACGCTCCACCGAGGAGGTCGCCCGCGCGCTCGTGCCGCTCGGCATCTATGCGTCGAACGGCGACTTCTACGCGGCGACGGTGGCGGAGCGCCTCGGGCGGGGCGCCGACGGCTTCGTGCGGGCGGGAGCCGCGTGCTATACCACCGCCGATGAAGTGGACCGGCTCATCGACGGAATTCGACGCCTGTCGTCCTCAGCGCAGCGCGCGCCCTGAGCGCAGCGAAGGGAAGGACCCGCACGTGCAGATTCCTCGCTGCGCTCGGAACGACGAACTACTTCTT
>DASSIC010000677.1:0-2091 GCA_035692325.1 Gemmatimonadaceae bacterium
GCTCGTGCTGGTGCCGCTGGGCGCCGTCCTCAAGGTCGTGGGCCTGCCGATCCTCGCGGTCCTCGGCGTCATCGGCGCGCCCCTCTTCCTGCTGCTCGGCCTGATCGGCCTGCCGATCCTGTTCGTGCTCGCCTTCGGCGCTCTCCTGCTGATGTTCGTCGGCGTGCTGCTCACGGTGGGGCTGTTCGCGATCAAGATCCTGCTGCCGATCGTGCTGATCGTGTGGTTCGTGCGGTGGATCTTCGGCCGCAACAAGGGTGCGGTGGCCGGCCCGCCGCCGCCCGAGGAGCCGCTGGGACCGGTGGGGGGATGAGCGAAGACGGGATGGAGGGATGACGGGATGACGGGATGACGGACGAAAGGCACACCAGACTCAGTCCGGTGTGCCTTTCTCCGTCTTCCCGTCCTTCCGTCTTCCCGTCCTCCCACTCTTCGCGAACCGCTTCTTGAAGTAGCGCCACCGCACCACCGACATCACCACGAACATCACCGCAAGCATGATGGCGAGGGGCCAGTCGACGCTCCTCATGTGACCGCCTCACGCGTCGGGGCGCGCGCCATCACCAGTCGCCCCGCTGCTCGCCGCGCCGGTACGCCGAATGGATCGCGCTCGCCACGCCACCGATCCAGACGGCGTGGCCGCCATACCAGAACGCCATGCCGATGGTGCGGTCGGTGACGTGCAGCGCCATGCCGATCAACCCGAGCCCGCAGGCGACCCAGAAGACGATGAGCGCGAGGACGCGAATCATCTCGCGGCGGGTGTCGCGCCGGGCTTCGCGCTCCGCCCGCGTGTGCTTCTCGATCAGCGCGTCCCGATACTCCTGCGGCATCGGCATGATCAGCTCCGCCATCAGTGCGCCGTGTGGCGACGCCGTTCGAGGAAACCACCCAGGAGCGCGGCGAGCAGCACGACGACCGCCTGTCCCACGTTGTACCACTGCGGCTCGGCCCGCACGTCGCCCTTCGCGCGCAGCACCGTGACCATCGCCGACGTGAACAGGATGAGCGCCAGCAGGAAGACCGTGTAGAACGACCGGCCGATCGTGATCCGCGCCGTCGCCAATCCGCCGGCGAACGCGCCGACGGCGTTGATGACGAGATAGACGATGAGGTTCGCCGCGGAGGGACGGAAGGTCTGCGGGTCGACGCCGCGCAGCATCGCCAGCGTGGCGATGACGATGCCCGGCCCGACGATCAGCGCGGTGATCCCCAGCCCGGCGAGCAGCGCCAGTGCGGGGCGGATGATCGAGCTGGTGGGAGGCGTCGTGGTGGTAGGTGCGGTCATCCTGTTTGGCGGTGTGCGTGCGTGAACGAGCTCAATCGTCGGCGTAAAGCTGGGCGGGGTCCGCCGCCGACAGCTCCACGAGGAAATCCGCCACCTTCGACGTCACCAGCTCGGCGTAGCGCGCACCCTTCTCGGGCGTCGCGAGCGCGGGATTTCCGGTGCCGGTGTCGGCGGTGACCTGCGTCCAGCGGCGCGGCGCCCACGCCCATCCCTCGCGCAGGCCGCCGATCGTCCAGCGGCGCTCGCGGCCGTCGCCCGCCTCCGCGAGCGGCCGCACCAGTTCGCCGGCGACGTGCATCATCACACTCGTCTCCAGCTCGCCCGCGTGGTCGCCGAGGTCCGTGAAGATCGCCTTGGCGTCGCCGATCTTGTACCAGTTGATCGACGAGAGGAACACCCGCGTGCGCGGCTGCAGCTCGCGGATCATCTGCCGGAAGTCGTTCCCGCCGTGACCGTTGAAGATCACGAGCTTGTGAATCCCCTGCACCTCGAGCGCGTGCACGAGATCCGCGAGCAGCGCGGCCTGCGTGGCGGGATTCATGTTCAGGCAGAGCTTGATGTCGAGCTGCCCGGTGTTCACCCCGAATGGCACGCAGGGCAGCACCACCACCTTCGCACCCCGCTCCCACGCCCGGCGCGCCGCTTCGGCCGACAGCGCATCGCACTGGATGGTGTCGGTGGCGTACGGCAGATGATAGTTGTGGGCCTCGGTCGCACCCCAGGGGAGAATCGCCACGTCATAGGGCGTGGCGTCGACGGTCTTCCAGGTGGACTCCGCGAGGATGTACGGGCGTGCGCTCATG
>DASSIC010000678.1:0-6273 GCA_035692325.1 Gemmatimonadaceae bacterium
CCGAGCCTCATCGGTGGCATCGAGACCGGGGTGCCCGGGTTCGATGCGGTGCTCGGCGGCAGCCTGCCGGAGTATTCGTTCAACCTGATCGCCGGGGCCCCCGGCACGGGCAAGACGACGCTCGCCCAGCAGATCGTCTACGCCAATGCCACGGCGGAACGGCCCGCGCTCTACTTCACCGTGCTCGGCGAGCCCACGCTGAAGATGCTGCGCTACCAGCAGGAGTACAGCTTCTTCGACCGCGGCAAGGTGGGCTCCGCCGTGCGCTACCTGAATCTCAGCGAGGAAGTGCTCGAGCAGAATCTGCAGCACGTCCTCGATCGGATCGTCACCGAAGTCGAGCGCGCCAAGCCGGGCCTCGTCGTCGTCGACTCCTTCCGGACGATCAGCGTGCCGCCCACCGGTCAGCCGTCGTCCGACGCGATGACGCTCGATCACTTCGTGCAGCGCCTCTCGCTCCATCTGACGTCGTGGGAGGTGACCTCGTTCCTGCTCGGCGAATACGCGGAGCAGGAGAATCGCAATCCCGTGTTCACGGTGGCGGACGGCGTGTTCTGGCTGACGCAGGTGAGCGACCGGAACTCCGTCGTGCGCAAGCTCCAGGTGATGAAGGTGCGCGGCCGGGCGCCGATGCCGGGGCTCCACACCTTCCGCATGACGGACGACGGAATTCAGATCTTTCCCCGCATCCCGCAGCAACAGTTCGAGCGGCGGGAGCAATCGCTGCGGCGCCTGCACACGGGAGTGCCGGGGCTGGATGAGATCATGGGCGGCGGCATTCCCTCCGGCGATGCGCTCATCCTCGCGGGTCCGGCGGGCAGCGGCAAGACGACGTTCGCTACGCAGTTCGTGGCGGAAGGGCTTCGGAGCAAGGAACCCGGTATCATCGTCGTCTTCGAGGAATACCCCGAGGAGTACCTGGCTCGGGCAAAGGGGCGCGGTGCCGAGATCGAGAAGATGATCGACGCTGGACTGCTCAAGCTCATCTATCTCCGGCCACTCGACCTGTCGGTGGACGAGACGCTCGCCGCGCTCCTCGAGGCGGTGGACGAGATCGGGGCGCAGCGCGTCGTGATCGACTCGCTGTCCGGGTTCGAGGTCGCGCTCGCCCCGGCGTTTCGCGAAGACTTTCGCGAGTCGCTCTATCGGCTCGTCGGCGCGCTCACGGCGACCGGCGTCACCGTGTTCATGACGGTCGAGACCACGGGCGCCCACACCGACATGGGCTTCACGACCGACCGGGTGTCGTTCATCACGGACGACATCATCGTGCAGCGATTCGTCGAGATCGAAGGCGAGCTGCGCCGGGTGCTGTGCGTCGTCAAGATGCGCGGCAGCGACCACAGTCACGAATTCCGGACGTTCGACGTGACCGCGTCCGGCGCCGTGATCGGAGAGCCGCTTAGGAACTACCAGGGCATCATGACGGGGCAGCCCGTCCAGCGGCTCACGCTTCCTCGCCCGCGCCATCCGGGATTGGCGGAGCGGGAATCCGCCGTGCTCGACACGGTGATCCGTCTCGGGACCGCGTCCCTCGATGCGCTGGCGGCGCGACTGGGCGTGGAGGGGGCGGATCTCGCCGCGACGCTCGCACGTCTCGAGGTGCTCGGCTACATCGAGCCGACCAGGAAAGGCTCATCGACCTACCGCGCCGTGGCGCAACCAGGTGGCTGAGCACGAGCGACGGTGCACGGGCGAATGAGGAAGACTCCCCTCGAGGCTGCCGAGTCGGGTGCGGCTGGCTCGTTCATGCGATTCGTGCAGCACGGTCCGTCGGCGTTCGCGGTCACTCGAGGCGACCGACACGAGCTGGAGTTCGCCAACGTCGCGTTCCGTCGCCTCACCGGAGCGAACGACGCGTCGGTCGGTCGCCCCCTGACCGAGTCGGTGGACGGGCCGCAGGCGAGCGGCCTGGGCGCCCTGCTCGATCGCGTCTACCGCACGGGTGCAGGCGCGAGCGGCGAGTCCATCAGCGACCTCGGCGCGGGCGTCCCGAAGTGGAGCTGTACGGTCTGGCCGCAGCTCGACGCTCAGGGGCGTACGGAGCATCTCGTGATCGAGCTCTGGGAGGCGTCCCAGGCCGACCTGATGCTGGCACTCCAGCGCGAGGTCGCCGAGCGCATGCTCCTCAGCGCATTGCGCGAGCGCGATGCGACCGAGAAGGCGGAGCAGTTGGCCCAGCGTGCGACGTTCCTCGCGGCGGAGGGGCGCCGGCTCGCCGAATCACTCGACGAGGTGGTGACGCACGAGGCGGTGGCTCGCCTGGCGCTGCCGTCGCTTGCCGCCTGGTGCATCGTGGACATCTTCGACGGGCACGACGAAATGTGCCGGCTGCGCATCGTGCACCCGGATTCGGCGAAGCAGATCTTCCTCCGCGGGCTCGAGGAAAGCTGGAGGCCCGAGCCCAGCGATCCGTTCGGCCTTCCCGCGGCGGTGCGACTCGCGAAGCCCACCCTCATCGCGGCGGACGACGTGGACGCGGCGCTCGCGTCCGGGGCTCACAATCCCGAGACGCTCCGCTTCCTCCGCGCGGTCGGCATCGGCTCCCTGCTCACCGTGCCGCTCATCGTGCGCGAGACGCTGATCGGCGCGGTGACGTTCGTCAGCGAGCGACGCGATCGCGGATTCACGCCGGAGGACATCGCGCTGGCCGAGGAGCTCGCCGCGTGGAGCGCCATCGCGCTGGACAGCGCGAAGCTGCATGGCGAGGCGCTCATGCTGAAGACGCTCGCCGAGACAGCCAGCCGGGCGAAGTCGACCTTCCTGGGGACGATGAGCCACGAGCTGCGCACCCCGCTCAACGCCATCGGCGGCTACGTCGATCTCCTGCTCATGGGAGTCCGCGGTCCGGTGAGCGCCACCCAGGCGATCGATCTCGAGCGGATCAGGAGCAACCAGCGCCACCTGCTCGGCCTGATCACCGATCTGTTGAACTTCGTGCGCGTGGACAGCAAGCGCATCTCGTACGACATCGTGGACGTGAAGGTGCACGACGCCGTCGCCTCCGCCGTCACCCTCATCGAGTCGCTCATCCTCAACCGAGGGCTGACCTGTGACCTGAGCGGTTGCGATCGCGGAATCGCGATGCGCGCCGATGTCGACAAGCTGCAGCAGATCCTTCTCAACCTGCTGTCGAACGCCGTGAAGTTCACGCCGTCAGGGGGCCGGATCAGCGTCGACTGCGAGGTGCGCGAGGACATGGTCCACATCCACATCATCGACAACGGAATCGGCATTCCCGCCGACAAGCTGGAGGCCATCTTCGATCCGTTCGTGCAGGTGAAGGAAGGCTTCGCCGGCCGCGACACCGGCATCGGCCTTGGCCTGGCGATCAGTCGTGATCTCGCCCGCGCGATGGGGGGTGATCTCCGGGTCACGAGCGAGTTGGGCCAGGGCAGCCGGTTCACGCTCGTATTGCCAGGGGCGAGCTAGTCGGACGGTCGAACGGCCGTCCCATTGCCCCACCCCGCGCCGGGCACGACTTTTCCGCCCTATGAAGAAGCTCCTCCTCCTCGTGGGCGTGCTGCTCGCCGTTCACGTGGCTCTCCTCTTCGTGCACCCCGCCGGCGCCGCGGCCCCTCCCACTGGCGACGCGGTCGACGTCGGCGTCGTGTTCGACCTGGGCGGGCGCGGCGACAAGTCGTTCAACGACGGCGCCTATCTCGGCGCCGAGCGCGCCGAGAAGGAGCTCGGCGTGCGTGTGCGGTTCATCGAGCCGGGCGAGGGCTCGGATCGCGAATCCGGGCTGCGGCTGCTCGCCGCCGAGGGGATGGATCTCGTGGTCGGCGTCGGCTTCATCTTCACCGACGACCTCACCCAGCTGGCGAAGGAGTACCCGAACACCCGCTTCGCCGGTGTCGACTATTCCGTCGCGACCGACAAAGACGGAAAGGTGATCCCGCCGCCGCCCAATCTCGCCGCGCTCAAGTTCCGCGAGGAGCAGGGATCCTTCCTCGTCGGCGCGCTCGCCGCGCTCGTGGGCAACTCCAGGAAGGTGGGCTTCGTGGGCGGGATGGACTTCCCGCTCATCCAGAAGTTCGAGATGGGCTACAAGGCAGGGGTGAAGAAGGTCTGCCCCGATTGCGAGGTGATCTCGCAGTACGCCGGCGTCACGCCGGAGGCGTTCCGCAATCCGGGCAAGGGCAAGGAGCTCGCCCTCAGCCAGTATCAGCAGGGCGTGAACGTGATCTTCCACGCCTCGGGCTCCACGGGACTCGGCGTGTTCGAGGCGGCGCGGCAGACGGGCAAGCTCGCCATCGGCGTGGACGCCGATCAGTTCAAGGAAGCGCCCGGCTTCGTGCTCACGTCGATGGTCAAGGGCGTGGACAACGCCGTGTTCGACGCCGTCAAGCGGGTGAAGGAAGCTCGCTTCAAGGGCGGCATCTATCAGTACGGTCTCGCCGAGAACGGCGTGGGCTACGTGTACGACGCGAACAACGAGAAGCTCATCCCCGCCGCCGTGCGTGCGCGCCTCGAGTCGCTCAAGCAGGACATCATCGCGGGACGCATCGTCGTGCCGAGCACACGGTAGATGAGGCTCCGCCGCCGCTCCCCTGCCGGCCCAACCTTCGTGAGATCGAATGGCTGAGAGAGTCGTCGCGGAGGCAATACGTCTCCGCGGAATCGAGAAATCCTTCGGCCCCGTGCTCGCCAACCGCGGCGCCGACCTCGACGTCGCCACCGGCGAGATCCACGCGCTCGTGGGGGAGAACGGCGCGGGCAAGTCCACGCTCATGCGGATCCTGAGCGGGATGTACACCGCCGACGCCGGCACGATGGAGGTGAACGGGCGCGACGTCACCGGGTGGAGCACGGCCGACGCGATCGCCGCCGGCGTGGGGATGGTGCACCAGCATTTCATGCTCGTGCCCACGCTCACCGTGGCCGAGAACGTCATGCTGGGCTCCGAGATCACGCGCGGGCCGCAGCTCGATCGCGCCGCCGCCGAAGCGGCGGTGCGCGATCTGAGCGCGCGCACCGGGCTGGTGGTGCCACCCGACCGCCTCGTGGCCGATCTCTCGGTGGGCGAGGCGCAGCGCGTCGAGATCCTCAAGACGCTCTATCGCGGCGCGAAGATCCTCATTCTCGACGAGCCCACCGCCGTGCTCTCGCCCCCCGAGGTCCGCGAGCTGTGGGAGGTGCTGCGCGCGCTGCGCCAGGCGGGGGGCACGGTGGTGCTCATCACGCACAAGCTCGACGAGGTGATCGATGTGAGCGATTCGATCACGGTGATGCGACAGGGCCGGACGGTGGCCCGGATGCCGACGCGCGGCGCGACGCCACAGGCGATCGCGCGCGCGATGGTGGGGCGCGACGTCGCCCTCGCGCTGGACGTCGAGTACGCCGGTGCCGAGACGACGTCGAGCCGCAGCCCCGGCGCGACCAGCGTGCTGCTCGAGGTACGCGACCTCACGGTGGCCGGTGCGCGCCGCGCCGCCGCGGTGGATCACGTCAGCTTCAGCATCGCCCCTGGCGAGATCCTCGGCATCGCTGGTGTGGAAGGCAATGGCCAGACGGAGCTCGTGGAAGCGCTCGCCGGCCTGCGCCACGCCTCCGGATCCATCGTGCTCGACGGCCACGACCTCGTGGCGGCGTCGGTGCGTGAGCGCGGTGACGCCGGCCTCTCGCACATCCCGGAGGACCGGCACGAGCGCGGGCTCCTCCTCGACTACACCGTGGCGGACAATCTCATTCTCGGGCAGCAGCATCGCTTCACGCGCGGCCTCACGCTCGACACCGCGCGCGTGCTCGCACATGCCCGCACCCTGATCCAGGCCTACGACGTGCGACCGACCGATCCGGAGCTCTCGGCGCGGGCGCTGTCGGGGGGCAACCAGCAGAAGCTCGTCGTCGCGCGGGAGATGGCGCGCGAGTTCAAGGTGCTGCTCGCCGCGCAGCCCACGCGCGGCGTGGACGTCGGCGCGATCGAGTTCATCCACGCGCGACTTCGTGAAGCGCGCGATCAGGGCAAGGCGGTGCTGCTCGTCTCGGCCGACCTGGCCGAGGTGCTCGCGCTCGCGGATCGCGTGGCCGTGATGTACGGCGGCCGGTTCGTGGCCGTGCTGCCGCGCGCCGACGCGACGCCGGAGATCATCGGACCGCTCATGACCGGCGCGGAGCGCGCCGCATGACGAGCGATCCCATGCTCCAGCCCGTGGGCGAGGCGCCGTCGATCGCCGCCACGGCGTCAGTGGAGAAGCGCGCCTCGCGCCGGGTGGCGCTCGAGGAGGCGATTCTTCCGCCGCTCGTCGCGCTGATGCTCGCCGCCGTGGT
>DASSIC010000679.1:0-2415 GCA_035692325.1 Gemmatimonadaceae bacterium
TGAAGCTGCTCGGATCGGTCGAGCAGTCGCTCGACGTCGAGGGCACGGTGGGGGTGAAGTACCGTACCATTCCGCCCGCGTCGAACCAGAGCGCGTCGTGGATCCGCTTTCCAGTCGAGGGAATGCTGATGTACCGCACCCCGTTCGGCCTGCGCGCCGGCGGTGGTGTCGCGATGCACTTCGCCAACGTGCTGGAGGCGCAGGGTGCGGCCGCCAACGGCCGCCTCGAGTTCAAGAGCACGCCCGGCTACGTCGTGCAGACGGCGTACGTGTTCGGGCAGAAGTGGGCGCTCGACATGCGCTACACGATGATGAAGTACGAGGTTGCCCAGGGGGGCACCGGCAAGGTGAACGCGAACAGCCTCGGCGCAGGGCTGAGCTACGCGTTCGGCGGCTCGCCGCGCAGCGCCATGAAGGCGCAGTAGCGCGAGCAGCGGTGAACGAGCGGGGCCCGGTACGCATCCAACGCGCGTGCCGGGCCCTGCGTGCATTCGCCCTCGAACATCGGGCGGTGAAACGGAGTGCCGCCGTTCGCATCTAAAATGAGGAGTCAGCGGTGAGGAAGTCCTGAGCGATCAGCGGGCAGGTGTCAGGTGAACGTCCAAGGACGTACGGTTTCGGCGCGCGAGCGATTGTCGAGGTCCGAGCTGCCTTCTCGCCACTCACTGCTCACCGCTCACCGCTTCCTGACAGCTCGACGCACCGCGACGACTCCGTCCGGCAGCATCAACTAAGGCGATGGAAGCGGTCGCCTCTCTCAGGACGTGAGCTCCGCCTCCTGCGCATCCGACGCCATCTGCCGCACCACCATCTCGTGGTACACCCCGCGCGCATCCATCAGCTCCTGGTGCGTGCCGCGCTCGATGACGCGCCCGTCGGCCATGAGGAGGATCAGGTCAGCGCGGCGGATGGTGGACAGCCGGTGCGCGATGACGAACGTCGTCCGTCCCGCCAGCAGATCGGCCATCGACGCCTGGATGAGCTGCTCGCTCTCCGTGTCCAGGTTGCTCGTCGCTTCATCGAGGATCAGGATCTGCGGCGACGCCAGGATCGCGCGCGCGATCGCGAGCCGCTGCTGCTGCCCACCCGAGAGCTTCACGCCGCGCTCGCCGATGAAGGTGTCGTAGCCCTCCGGCAGCTTCGCGATGAACTCGTGCGCGTTCGCGCGCCGGGCGGCGTCCTCGATCTCGGCGTCGGTGGCGTCGTGGCGGCCGTAGGCGATGTTGTCGCCCACCGAGCCGTCGAACAGGAAGACCTCCTGCTGCACGAGCGCGAGCAGGTCGCGGTAGGTGCGCAGCTTGAGGTCGCGCAGGTCGATGCCGTCGAGCAGGATGCGCCCCTTGGTGGGATCGTGGAAGCGGGCGACGAGATCGGTGACCGTCGTCTTCCCGGCGCCGCTGCGCCCCACGAGGGCGACGACCGTGCCGCCCGGCACGATGACGTTGAAGTCGCGCACCACCGGCATCCCCTCGCGATACTCGAACTCCACGTCCTCGAACCTGATCTCGTGCACCACCCTCGGCGCGTCGAGCGCGCCGGGCCGATCGGGCTTGTCGTCGTCGAGCGCGAGCACCTCGAACACGCGCTCCATGGCGGCGAGCGAGCGCTGAAGCTCGGAGAAGGTGTTGACGATGTTCCAGACGGGATTCAGGAGAAGGAACGAATACCACTGGAAGGCCATGATGTCGCCGATGCTCGCGCGGCCATCGATGTGCAGCCAGCCGCCGTACCACACGATGGCGACGTTGACGGCACTCATCAGCAGGCCCCACGTCGTCCACAGCACGAGCTCGCGCCGGTGCGCGAACAGCTCCTTGCGCAGCACGGTGTGCCGCCCGCGCATGTAGTCCTGCAGCTCGCGCGGTTCGCCGCGGAAGGCGCGCACGACGCGGATCCCGCTGAAAGTCTCCCCCACGCGGCCGTCGATCTCCTCGGCGTCCTTGCGCAGCGAGCGGTAGATCGGCTTCACGCGCCGAGCGAACACGAGGCTGAGCAGCAGCACGCCGGGGATGATCGCGAGCGCGGTGAGGGCGAGCCGCCAGTTCAATGACAGCAGCACCCCGACAGCGATCACCAGCCGAATGACCGAAATGGCTGGGCTTACAACCGCCATTTGAAGTAAGCCCGTTGTTGTATCGATATCCCCTGTCAGACGAGAAAGAATCCCTCCCGTCTTCATCTCCCACAGTCGCGGCAGCGGCAGGTGCAGCAGTCGCTCGAACAGCGCCCGACGCAGCGACAGCATGACGCGCGTGTTCAGCAGCCGCTGCTGGTAGTCCTTGGTGACGTTGACCAGGCTCGAGACGATGATGACCGTGAGGAAGGTCATCCCCGCGAGGTGCAGCCGCGTGAGGCGCTGGGCCGTCGTGAGCGCCGAGTTGAGCAGCACCTTGTCCACGATGTAGCGCATGAACA
>DASSIC010000680.1:0-3247 GCA_035692325.1 Gemmatimonadaceae bacterium
TCGTGCTGTACGACGGCGCGCCGATCCTGCGAGGGCGGCCTGTTCTATGGGATCTCGTCGAGTCGGAACGGGTGACGATCTTCGGCACGAGCGCGAAGTGGATCACGCTGACGGAAAAGGAGGGTGCGCGCCCGAACGAGACGCACGACCTCTCGGCGCTGCGTGCGATTCTCTCCACCGGCAGCCCGCTCGCCGGTCCCGGGTTCGACTACGTATACGAGGCGGTGAAGTCCGACGTCCGCCTCAGCAGCATCAGCGGTGGCACCGACATCGTCTCCTGCTTCGCGCTCGGCGATCCGACGCAACCGGTGCGTCGCGGCGAGCTGCAGACACGCGGCTACGGCATGCGCGTCGAGATCTTCGACGAGCGGGGCGAGCCGGTCGTCGGCACGCCGGGAGAGCTGGTGTGCACGGCGCCCTTCCCGAGCATGCCGGTGGCGTTCTGGAACGACCCCGACGGCAGCCGTTATCGCGCTGCGTACTTCGACACGTATCCGGGCGTGTGGCGCCATGGCGACTGGGCCGAGCTCACGCCGACCGGCGGACTCGTGATCTACGGACGCAGCGACGCGACGCTGAACCCCGGTGGCGTGCGCATCGGCACGGCGGAGATCTATCGGCAGGTCGAACAGCTGCCCGAGGTGCTCGAGAGCGTGGTGATCGGACAACAGATGCACCACAAGCCCGGGGTGGACGAACGCGTGGTGCTGTTCGTGCGTCTGGCCGAGGGTGTCGAGCTGGACGACGCGCTGCGCGAGCGGATCAAGCGGCGGATCCGGGACAATGCGACGCCCCATCACGTGCCGAAGAAGATCCTTCAGGTGGCGGACATCCCGCGGACGATCAGCGGGAAGATCACCGAGCTCGCCGTGCGCGACGTGGTCCACGGGCGTCCGGTGAAGAACGTGGAGGCACTGGCGAACCCGCGCGCGCTGGAGCTGTTCCGCGACTTGCCCGAGCTCGCGCTCTGACCGTGGTCGCCACGCGGGCCGACGAGTAAATTGGGGCATCCACTCGGACCCGGCGGGAGTCACATGGCAACTGGCATGCTCGAGGTCGCGGCGCAGCCGCACGATACCTTTCCGATCAACGGAACCGACTACATCGAGTTCTACGTCGGCAACGCGAAGCAGGCGTCGCATTACTATCGCGCGGCGTTCGGGTTCCAGCTCGTCGCCTACCGCGGGCCGGAGACCGGCACACGTGACCGGGCGAGCTACCTGCTTCAGCAGGGCAAGATCCGACTCGTCCTCACGACGGCGATCCGCCCCGACCTGAGCGCCGATGCGCAGCGCATCGCCGATCACGTGTACGAGCACGGCGACGGCGTGCGCGACATCGCCCTCTGGGTGGACGACGCCCGCGACGCCTTCCGCAAGGCGGTGGAGCGCGGCGCCGAGCCGGTGCAGGAGCCCACGGTGCTCACCGACGACGACGGCGAGGTGGTGGTCGCGTCGTTCAAGATCTACGGCGAGACGATCCACTCGCTCGTCGAGCGCTCGAAGTATCGCGGGCTGTTCATGCCGGGCTATCGCACGGTGACGCCGGACTTCAATCCGCCCGACGTCGGCCTCAAGTACGTCGACCACTGCGTGGGGAACGTGGAGCTCGGGAAGATGAACCACTGGGTGGAGTTCTACGCCCACGTGATGGGCTTCCGGAACCTGCTCACCTTCGACGACAAGACCATCAGCACCGAGTACTCCTCGCTGATGAGCAAGGTGATGGCGAACGGCAACGACCGGATCAAGTTCCCGATCAACGAGCCGGCGCAGGGGAAGCGCAAGTCGCAGATCGACGAGTACCTCGACTTCTACAAGGGCCCCGGCGTGCAGCACATGGCGCTCGCCACCGACGACATCATCAAGACGGTCACCACGCTGAAGCAGCGCGGCGTGGAGTTCCTCAGCGTGCCGACGACCTACTACGACGATCTCCAGAAGCGCGTCGGGAAGATCGATGAGGATGTACAGTCCCTGGCGAGCCTCGGCATCCTGATCGACCGCGATCCCGACGGGTACCTGCTCCAGATCTTCACGAAGCCGGTGGAGGACCGCCCGACGGTCTTCTACGAGATCATCCAGCGGAAGGGCGCCAAGAGCTTCGGCGCGGGCAATTTCAAGGCGCTGTTCGAGGCGATCGAGCGCGAGCAGGGGCTGCGCGGGAACCTGTAACAATCCGGGAGTCGTCGTCCATGCCCTACTATCACACGCTCGGCCAGATCCCGAAGAAGCGCCACATCGCGTTCAGGAAGCCCGACGGCGGCCTGTACGCCGAGCAGCTGGTGGGGCACGAGGGATTCACCGGCACTTCCGCGCTGCTCTATCACGTGCATCCGCCGACGACGGTGAAGTCGGTGAAGCGCCTGAAGGAGATCAAGCTCGAGGCCGACTGCGACCAGACCCTGCGCCACCGCCACTTCCTCACCTCGAAGGTGGGCAAGGGCGGCAGTCCGACGCTCGATCGGGTCCCGCTGATGTTCAATCAGGACGTCGCGATGTGGTACGTGGAGCCGGGCAAGGAAGACGAGCACTTCTACCGAAACGCCCAGGCGGACGAGATCGTGTACGTCTCCAAGGGCGCGGGCAATCTCGAGACGCAGTACGGCGACCTGCCATTCGGCGAAGGCGATTATCTCGTCATCCATCGGGGCATCATGCACCGCTACCGCTTCGACAAGGGGAGCGAGCAGGCGAAGCTGCTGATCATGGAGGGGAAGGGGCACACGCGTCCCCCCACACGCTACCGTAACGAGTTCGGCCAGCTCCTCGAGGGCGCGCCATACTCCGAGCGCGACATTCGCATCCCGCGCACCCTGCGCACCTTCGACGAGAAGGGCGACTTCCGCATCCTCGTCAAGCAGTACGACGGGATCAACGAGATCATCCTCGACCACCACCCGCTCGACGTGATCGGCTGGGATGGGCAGTTCTATCCCTGGGCGTTCAACATCAGGGACTTCGAGCCCATCGTCGGGCGCGTGCACCAGCCACCCCCGGTGCACCAGACCTTTCAGGGCGACGGCTTCGTCGTCTGCTCGTTCTGCCCCAGACCATTTGATTTTCATCCGGAGGCGATTCCCGCCCCTTACAATCACAGCAATGTCGACTCGGATGAGGTCATCTACTATGCCTCGAGCGAGTTCATGAGCCGCAAGGGGATCGAGTTCGGCTCCATCACGCTGCATCCCGACGGCATCCCGCACGGTCCGCATCCGGGGCGCGCCGAGGCATCGATGAAGGCGAAG
>DASSIC010000681.1:0-3709 GCA_035692325.1 Gemmatimonadaceae bacterium
CTCAGCGTGCACGAGAGCACGACTGGCACGACGGAGGCGGTGGAGCGCATTCACACGGCCGACACCGCACTGCGCACGTTGACGGTGCGCCGCGGCGATCAGGTCCTCGGCACGGTGAACGTGGCGTTCAATCGCGGCTACTATCGCGACCAGATCCGGCGTCAGGTGGTGAACGCCGCCGTCGTATCGCTGATCGCCCTCGTGGCCACGCTGATCGGGCTGCGACTGCTGCTGCGGCGACTCTTCCGACGCCCGCTCGACGAACTGTCGGGCGTCGTGCGCGGCTACGCGGCGGGGAGCCATCCCCCCTTCGCACCGTCCATCCCGTACGAGGAGTTCACCGAGCTGGGACGCGTGCTCGACTCGATGAGCACGCAGATCCGCGAGCAGCTCGCCGCTCTGGAGACGGCGAACCGCGAGCTCGCCGCGCTCAATCGCTTTCTCGTCATCGCCACGGCGGATGTCGCGCCCTCGCAGCTCGTGGCCGAGGCGGCGCGCGAGCTGCAGGATCTCTTCGATGCGACGCAGGTTCGCGCCGACGTCGAAGGTGAGCGCGGCCTGGCCCAGACGGCGTACAGCTACGCCCGCACCGAAGCGGAGCCGGCGACACCGGTGGCGGCGAGCGCGGTGCCGATCGTCGTCGACGCGCGGCCGATCGGCGCGATCACGCTCGCGCGCGACAGCGGGCGACCCTTCACGCCGACGGAGCTCGCCCTCGCGAACACGGTCGCGGCACAGGTGGCCTCCTCGATCTCCCGTTATCGCGCCCACGCGGCCGAACGGCTGCTCCGCATCGCGATCGAGCAGCTGCCGGACAGCGTGATCATCTGTGATCGCGAGCGCCGCATCGTGTACGTCAACGCCGGCTTCACGGCGATGACCGGCTACACCGCCGCCGAAGCGATGGGGCGCGATCCGCGCGAGCTCAAGCGTCCCGATGGTGACCCCGCCGCCGAGGCCGTCATGGCGGCGATGGTCGACGAAGGGAAGGGGTGGGTCGGACGGCTGACCAGCCATCGGAAGTCCGGTGAGCTGTACTTCGAGCAGCTCGTGATCACGCCGGTCCGTGACGAGCGAGGCGAGATCACGAACCACGTGGCGATCGCCCGCGACGTGACGGCGGAGATGCGGCGCGACGAGCAGCTCCGGCATGCCCAGCGCATGGATGCGGTGGGGCAGCTCGCCGGCGGCGTGGCGCACGACTTCAACAACATGCTCGGCGCGGTGCTCATGCAGCTCGAGCTGGTGGAGCTCGAGGAAGGGCTCACGCCGGCACTGCACGAGGCCGCGCAGGACATGCGCGCCGCGCTCGACCGCGCCGCGAACCTCACTCGGCAGCTCCTCATGTTCAGCCGCCGGCAGGCGATGCGCGTGGCGGCGCACGATCTCAACCGCATCGTCGCCGAGATGCTGCGGATATTGACGCGCGTGCTGGGCGAGCGGATCGCGATCGACTTCGTGCGTGCGCGCGACCCGGTGAACTTCGAGGGCGACGCGGGGATGCTGGAGCAGGTGCTCGTGAACCTCTGCGTCAACGCACGGGATGCGATGCCCGCTGGCGGGCGGCTCGTCATCTCGACGTCGACGGTGACGATGAGCGACGAGTCGGAGCATCCGGGGGCGTGGGCCGTGCTCGAGGTGCGCGACACCGGCACGGGGATGTCGCCGGAGGTGCAGGCGCGCATGTTCGAGCCCTTCTTCACGACGAAGGAGGTGGGGCAGGGCACGGGGCTCGGCCTCGCGACGACGCACGGCATCGTGGCGCAGCACGGGGGGTGGATCAGCGTGGACAGCGTCGTGGGCGAGGGGACGACGGTGCGCGTGTATCTGCCGGCGCACGACGGCGGAGTGCCCGACCCGGACGAGCGGATCGAGCCGGACGTCGTGCACGGGAACGCGTCGGTGCTCGTCGTCGAGGACGAGCCGCTTGTGCGGCAGGCCGTATCGTCGTCGCTCCGCCGGCTCGGGCACAGGGTGGTCGAGGCGGAGGACAGTCACGGTGCGCTGCGCGTGTGGCAGGAGCAGGGCGACGCGATCGATCTCGTCATCACCGACATGGTGATGCCGGGCGGGATCAGTGGGCTTCAACTCGTGGAGCGCATGCGCGGCGAGCGCCCCTCGCTGCTCGCGATCGTGATGAGCGGGTACAGCCTCCAGCTCTCGTCGGACGCACTGCCGGCGGGCATCTCCTTCCTCGCGAAGCCCTTCTCACTCGCCTCGCTCAGCAGCGCGATCGACGAAGCGCACGCGCGGGGCGCGGCCGGCCGCTAGCGCGCGATGCGTCCCTAGAGCTCGTTCCTCCGCAGCGCCGCCACCGCATGCGCCGCCGCGCGCGCCGTGAGCGCCATGTAGGTGATGCTCGGGTTCTGGCACGCCGTGCTCGCCATGCACGACCCGTCGGTAACGAACAGGTTCTTCACGTCCCACGACTGATTCCAGCCGTTGAGCACTCCCTCCTTCGGCGTGCGGCTCATGCGCGCGCCCCCCATCTCGTGGATGCAGTGGCCGGGCGGATTCATCCCGTCGTACGGGTGCACGTCCTTGAACCCGGCGGCGTCGAGCATCTCGCCCATCGTCTTCGCCATGTCCTTCTCCATCGCGCGCTCGTTGTCCGTCCACCGCACCTCGATGCGCGCGGCGGGAATCCCCCAGGCGTCCTTCACCTCGGGGTCGAGGGTGACGCGATTCTCCTCGCGCGGCAGCGACTCGCCGAAGCCGGTGGCACCGAATCCCCATCCGCCGAACTCGTCGATCAGCGACTGCTTGAACGCGGGGCCGTATCCTGGCGTCCACCCGCCGCGATCCCACCCCGATCGACCGGCCCCGCCCTGGAAGCCGTAGCCGCGCAGGAAGTCGGGGTGCTGGTTCTTCACGTTGCGGAAGCGCGCGATGTACACGCCGTTCGGCCGGTTGCCGATCGTGCGCTTGTCGAGCAGCCCAGGATACGAGCCGCCCGCGCCCGATCCGAAGTTGTGATCCATGACGTACTTGCCGAGCGTGCCGCTCGAGTTGGCGAGGCCGTCGGGGAAGCTCGCGTTCTTCGAGTTGAGCAGCAGCCGCACGGACTCGATCGTCGAGGCGCAGAGGAAGACGATGCGCGCCGTGTATTCCGTCTCGTGGCGTCCCAGCGCATCGATCACTCGCACGCCGCGGGCGCGCCCCTTCCTGGGATCGTACAGCACCTCGGCCACCACGCTGTGTGGCATGAGCGTGAGGTTGCCCGTCGCGCGCGCCGCTGGCAGCGTCGCGGCGATGCTGCTGAAGTACGAGTTGGTGATGCACCCCTTCTCGCACGCGCCACAGTAGTGGCAGGGGAGCCGGCCGTTGTGAGGCTCGGTGAGGATCGCGACGCGGCCGATCGTCATCACCCGCTCGCCGCCGAACGCCTTGAGGATCTTCGGGCGCGCCTCGGCCTCGACAGCGGTCATCTGCATCGGCTTGAGGAACACCCCGTCGGGGAGCTGCGGCAGCCCCTCGCGCGCACCGCTCACGCCGATGAACCGCTCGACGTGCGCGTACCAGGGCGCGATGTCCCTGTACCGGATCGGCCAGTCGGTGCCGTGACCGTCCTTGAGGTTCGCCTCGAAGTCCAGATCGCTCCACCGATAGACCTGGCGTCCCCACATGATCGAGCGGCCGCCCACCTGCCGGCCGCGGAGCCAGTTGAAGGGCGCGTCACCCGGCGTGGTGTACGGATTCTCCGCGTCCT
>DASSIC010000682.1:0-5033 GCA_035692325.1 Gemmatimonadaceae bacterium
TGCATCCCATCGGCGTCGACGTGATCGCCCGTGCCGACATGCCGAAGGTCGAGCAGATCCTCATCAACCTGTTGTCGAACGCCGTGAAGTTCACGCCGCCGGGCGGACGCATCGAGCTGTCCTGCCAGCGCGTCGGCGACCGTGTCGCCCTCCAGGTGCTCGACACGGGCATCGGAATTCCGCCCGGCGACGTGGAATCGATCTTCGAGCCGTTCGTCCAGGTGGGTCGCTCCCTGACCAGCCCTCACGAGGGCACGGGGTTGGGGCTCGCCATCAGCCGCGACCTGGCGAAGGCGATGCAAGGTGAGCTGCTGGTGGAGAGCACGCTCGGTGAGGGATCGCGGTTCACGCTGTGGCTCCCGGCGTACGATCCTCCGGACGAACCGGCGACACCGGTGAAGTAGGCGCAACGAGTGAAGGGCCCCGGCGTACATGCCGGGGCCCTTCGACTCACTCAGCTACCATGATCAGGGGACGTAGTATCCGAAATCGAGTCCCTCGAAGATCACGTTCAGATCGTACTGCGTGACCGTCGCCTGATAGCCCAGTCCAGCCGGGCACGTGTTGCCGTAGGACGGCGAGATCTGGTTGAACCCCGGCTTCGGCGTGACGCAAACCGAGTAGTTGCCGGCCACCACATCCAGGAAGCTGTAGACGCCGTTCGCGTCCGTGGAGACCGACTTGGCGACCGCGCCGTTGCTGATGAGCTGAACCGTCCAGCCAGACAGGCGCGCCTCGTCGGGGCTCGGCATGCCGCTGAAGTCGGCGTCGTTGTAGAGAACGCCGGTGATGGACGTACCGGTACCGGCGGGCTGCGGCGCAGGAGCGGGCGCCGTATCAGTCGGCGGCACGACCACCGGGTCGGGAGTCGGGGCCGGCGTCGGAGCAGGCGTCGGCGCAGGCGTCGGAGCCGGGACCGGATCCGGCGTCGGAGCGGGTGCCGCGCAATCCTTGTCGAGATGCTTGGCGATCCAGAACAGCATCTCGTGGCCCTTGCGAAGGCCGGGCATCGAGCACTCGTCCTTCTTGTGGGCCTTGCCGGCGGCCGACTTACCCTGCGCCGCGGCGACCTCAGTTATGAAAGGGGTGGCGACGAGCGCCAGAATGACGAACGGGGCACGCATAGCGTTCTCCTATTGTTCGGGGCAGAAATCCCGGGGACCTGCGAGGGACAATATGGGAGAGCGAGCAGTAGCGTACTGTGCCGTGCGTCACCGTGCTAACTCGTTGTGATACAACGGCTTAGGTCAATTCTTGTCGGTCGCATTCTGCGGTGAATTTCGCACTCTGCGGGAGCGTTTCAAGTCCTTTGTTTACAACGGGTAAGGACATGTCCACGTCCGCGAGCGGGGCACACGACCGACTGAACGCACGAAGGCCCGGCGTCTCGACGACGCCGGGCCTTCGCAGTGCCCCTCCTGGGATCGAACCAGGACTCTCCTGATCCAGAGTCAGGCGTGTTGCCAGTTACACCAAGGGGCACCAAACGCCGCCGGATGATTACAATCCCTCTGCGCATCGGGCGGAACCCTTGGAAAATAGCCCGGCGCCGAACCGCCTTCAACCCCTCGCACCTCTCCACCGCTCGACTGCGGCCTTACGGAGCTTCACCTGACGACGCCCGCTCACCTTCTTCGCGCCGCCTGCCGTCGCCATCTGCGTTGCGCGGTCGTTCTCGCTCCTCTCCTTCTCTCCGGTTGCCGAGACGGCTACGCGGGGTTCGGTGCCGGCGTGCGTGCCCGGTCGGCGGCGGATCAACTCCTCGTCGCGCTGGCCGACCGACACGTGGACGTCGCGCAAAATGGCAAGTACGAGTACTCACGCATGCAGATCATGCGTGGCGCCCTCTCGCCGTCGCGCGTGTTCGACGACACCGCCGTCTGGACGGGCGCGTCCGGCGACGTGCGCATTCTCGAGTCCTTCGGCTCGCACGTGGATGGCCACTATCGCCTCGACTCGCGCGCCGGCGCGCCAATGCCGACGAAGCCGGCCGACGCGCGCCATGTGGTCACCCTGTCGCGGCTCTCCGAGAAGGAGTATCGCTGGGACACGACGGTCGACTTCGGCCTTGGGGCGATCCGTCCGATCGACGTTGCATCCCTCGTGACGCACCTGCTCTCGAGCGGCGAAGGACGGAGCGAGACGGAGCTGCGTTCCGAACTCGCGGCGCTTTCCCCGCGCAGCTCGGCGGCGCTCGGCACCCTGTTCACCCTCGATTCACTTCGCCCCGTGGTGCTCGCCGACGGCAGCACCTCGGTCACGCTCGGCGCAACGGTGCATTCGGACAACCTGCGTCCACGCTACCCCGCCTTCGCCGACTACGTGCATCGGTACGTCGATCCGGCCCGATTCCATGTCGTGCTCACGGACCGCGGCGGCGTACCCTTCTTCGAGGCCGCGCAGAAGGATCGCGCGGTCACCGTGCGCGTGCGCACGCTGCATGGGCGGCTCGTTCCGCTCAACGGCCCAGCGCGGCCACTTCCGGATTCGCTGCAGCTGCACGTCGACCTGAACGTGAAGGTCAAGATCTTTCATGTCGGCTTTCACAATCTCGTGATGGACTTCACGAATGGCGCAGTCGGCGACGCGGAGCGCGACTGGACGGTCACGGCGCGGCGCGAGCCGCAGTGGGACCTCCCGCTCATCAGCGCACGGCTGCTGCGCTCGCCCCTCCGTCGGCCATTCGCCGGAGAAGGTTCGCTCTTCCGTCTCGGCGTGCGGGCCGCCGAAGGAGGGGCGCCCACGGTGCTGCTTCGCCATTCCCGACTTCCCGTGCAGGAGAGCGCGATCCTCAACTTCCTGAACTCGCTGAGCGGGACCGCGATGGGCGATTTCGGGGGCGTCGTGGAGCGCGAGGAAAGCGCGTGGCTGCGCGAGCTCTTTCTGGCGCTGCGAGCCGATGCCCGCGGCGGGATCCCCGGGTCGTGACGGCGCTCGCGGAAAGTAGAAACGCCGCGAGCGTGAAGCTCAGCGGCGTTTATATGTGTCTCCGATTGGCCGTGCCACCCGGTCTTGCCACGCTCACCGTCATTGGAACTCTCCGTCCTACCGAACGGCGGCGGGCAAATACCTGGATTGGCGAGAAGCATGCCAACCGACAACAACATCAAGTGGAGCTGAGGGGGATCGAACCCCTGACCTCTGCAGTGCGATTGCAGCGCTCTCCCAGCTGAGCTACAGCCCCGCGTCGGCGCTGGGTCGTGGAGTGCTCCTACCTCCGCGCATGCCAGGTGCCAGACGGCAAAGGCCCCGCAACCGTGCGGGGCCGCCGTCACGACACAAATCTAGCCGGCCGCCCCACGCTGTCAACTAGACGGCCCATCGCGCGAGAGGTAACACGCCCCGAAAATCCGGGGGAACCGTGGCTCTTTTCCACTCGTTGCGAAGGGTATGAAGCACCCACTCGGCTCGCCTTACGTGCGCGACCAGCTCTCGCTGCGAACGCTGCCGCTCAACGAGAAACGACTGCAACCGGAGGGCGACTTCGTCCTGTACTGGATGCAGAGCACGCAGCGACTCGAGGACAACTGGGCGCTGCGGCTGGCGACGGTCGAGGCCGATCGCGTGGGCAAACCCCTGCTCATTCATCAGGGCCTCGATCCGACGTACGCCTACGCATCGGCGCGCTTCCACACCTTCATCATGCAGGGCGCCCGTGAGATGGCGCGCCGAGCGGATTCGCTGGGGCTCACCTACCGCTTCGCGCTGCGCCGACGCCGAGCCGACGATCGCCGCGTGCTGGACCGTCTCGCCGCGCGCGCCGCGCTCGTCGTGACCGACCTCTTTCCGACCGCGGGCGTCATCGAGCGGTCGCGACGCCTTGCCGAGCGGGTGAACTGCCGCGTGCTCGCGGTGGACTCGGTGGGAGTCGTGCCGTCGGCCTCGTTTCACAAGGAGGAGTACGCGGCGCGCACGATTCGCCCGAAGATCGCGAAGCTGCTCGAGCTGTCACTCGAGCCGGTGGACGATCGCGCGCCGAAGCGCTCGATGTCCCCGTCGCTGCTCGCGTCGCTCGACGTGGACTGGCTGGACCTCCAGCGGTGCGACATCGCGGTCGAAGTCGCGACGTGCGACGTCGATCACGAGGTGCGCGCAGTGGCGACGTCAGGAGGGCTCACCGCCGCGCGCGCGCGGCTCGACGGATTCGCCGCCGACGGCCTGCGCGACTATGCCGAGCGTCGGCGGCATCCGTCCGACGATGGCGGCTCCAGCCGGCTCTCGCCCTATCTCCACAACGGCATGATCTCGCCGCTCGAGGTGGTGAGCGCCGTGCGTCGCCATGCATCACCCAATCAGAGCGAGGCATTCCTGAACGAGATGCTCACCTGGCGCGAGCTGTCGCTCAACTTCTGCCTGCGGAATCCCGAGTACGGCTCGCTGGCCGCGCTGCCCGAGTGGGTCCACCGATCGATGCGCGCGCACGGGGCGGACCGTCGCGAGGTGACCTACTCGCTCGAGGAGCTCGAGCGCGCGGCGACGCACGATCCCATCTGGAACGCGGGCCAGCGCGAGCTGCTCGAGACTGGCCTGATGCACAACGTCGTCCGCATGCTCTGGGGGAAGTCGGTGATCACCTGGACCCATAGCTACAGCGACGCGCTCGCGTGGCTGCTGTATCTGAACAACAAGTACGGTCTCGACGGTCGCGACCCGAACAGCTTCGCGGGGATCCAGTGGTGCTTCGGAAAGTTCGATCGGCCCTTCGCGTCACGGCCGGTATGGGGGACGATTCGCCCGATGTCGCTCGAGCGCGCGCACGCGAAGTACGATGTCGCGGACTACATCGTGCGCTGGTCGCCGAAGCCGTCGCAGCTTCAGCTGGTATAGTCGAGGACACCGACGAGCGGGTGATGGTCGGGGAGACGACGATGCACGTTGCCGCTGCATGGTCGGCGGCGCAGCTTTCGGAATGCTCCCGACGCCCGCCGACGTTCTTGCCGCCGCCGACCGCCTGCGCGGCGTGATCGAGAAGACGCCGCTCCTTCGCTCTGCGACGCTCTCGGAGCGCGCAGGCGTCGACGTGTACCTCAAGT
>DASSIC010000683.1:0-10121 GCA_035692325.1 Gemmatimonadaceae bacterium
TCTGGAGCCGGGCCACCGCATCCGCCACTTCCTGCGACGACGTCTCGTTGAAGCGCTGCACCGGCACGTACCCGACCTTGTCGTCGAGCATCATGGCATATGGCACGGCCGGAATGTGGATCACCTGGCGCGTGAAGTTCATCGTGATTGGCTCGGCGACGCCCGGCCGGTTGAACTTCACCGTGACCTTGGTGTTCGGCTGGCCGATGAGGTAGTCCGATACTTTCTGGGTCGTCCAGCCGCGCGTGGACAGCGAATCGACGTAGATGATGCGGTCACCTTCGCGCACGCCCCCGGCTTCGGCCGGCGTGTGCGGGAACACCGTGCTGACGGTGATGGCGCCCTGCAGATCCTGGATCTGCATCCCGATGCCGGCGTACTTGCCGTTGGTCTGCTGCGAGAAGCTGGCGAGCTCCTTGGGCGAGAACAGCTCGCTGTAGGGATCGTTCAGCTCCTTCACGATGCCGCGGGCCGCCTTCTCGTAGAGCGCCGCCTGCCCGACGGTGTCCACGAAGCGCTGCGAGACGAGGGCGAAGACCTGGTCGAGCAGCCGGGCGCCGTCGGTCTGCGCGCGATCCTGCGCGAGGAAACCGCCCGCGATGACGGGCAGCAGAACGAGGGCGGCGAGAGTGGTGCGACGACGAAGCATGCCAGACCTGCTGGAAAAAGGAGATGACCTCTACTGAATACGCCGTGCCACGCCGCAGGTTCCTGCTCAGCCGCGTGCCGCAGGCGTGTCTACGCCGTGTCGCCCGGGCGAGGACGGCTCTCGAGCTCGTCAGCGGCGCCCTCCCAGAGCGCACGCCAGGTGAGCGTGCGGCCGGAGCGAAAGCGCTTCCGGGTGAGGCGCACGCCTTCAGCGGAGACGACGACGGTGAACGGCTCGCCGTCGATCTCGATCTCTCGGCGGAGCGGAGTGGTGAGCTTCAGAGTCATTAGGGGAGTGATCGGTCAGGCAGGTCGCGAGCCCAACATGTAGTCTACGTACCACTCGCGCTGCTGTTGACGAATGGCGGCGTTGCGAAGGATCCCGTGTTCGACGAGCATGTCGTGCGCTGGTTGCAAGACGCGCTGGAGGTGCGAAGGGTATCGCTGTGCCAGCGGCAACTGCTCGGCGAGCTTGTCGAGTCCGATGCGCCAGGTGAGCCGGCCGTCGGCGCGCGCCACTTCCAGCAGCCGGTACAGCCGCCGCGCCACGGGCGATTCCAGCGCCCAGTACGAGGCGGCCGAGAGGCTGACTACATGATCGGCAGCAAGGTTCTCGCGCATGACCGAAGAAAGAACGACACGGGCCACGCCCGGCTCCGCGCTGGCGATGGAGTCGAAGAGCGCGAGCTGGTCGCGATCGAGGGTGCGGCGCCGCTCCACGGCGACGGAGGTGAGGAGGGTGAACCGAATGTCGGCGCGCGTGCCGCTGCGGACGCTTTCGTAGATTCCCTGGGATTCGAGCGTGGTGCGCTCGAGGCGACCGAGCGCGCTGCGCAGCTGTTCGTAGGTGCGGCCGTCGACACGCCGTCCCATGGCCCGCAGGAAGGCGTGCAGCGTGAAGGTGACGGCGCCATCCGCCGGCTCGCCCGCCTCGTGGTAGCGGCGCAGCAGCTCCACGTACACGTCCTGATCGAACGTGCCCGGGAGTCGATCGCCGGGGCTCGGGATCACGCGCCAGCGACCGCCCTGGGCGTCCGCATAGGCGATCACGCCGTCGTCGGCCGAATCGCTGAGGCGAAACAACGGCAGCGCCTCGAGCGATCGGTCCAGCCGGATCGCCCGAGCGGCGACGCGGCGTCGCGTGACGACACTCATGTGGGGAAGCTGCGCCGGGTGCACGGCGAGGGCAAGCGCGGCGAACGCGCCGGCGGATGCGTCAACGCACCGGCACGAGCTGTCCGCTCACCGCGCGCGACGCGTCGGAGCACAGCCAGAGCACCACGTCGGCCACCGCTTCGCGTGTGACCATCGGTGTCTCCGCACCCATCGCGGCAACGTTGTCCGACGTGCGGATCGTCGTGGGCGCCACCGCATTCGCGCGCACGCCGTGCGCGCGCTCCTCCTGCGCGATGACCTGCATGAGCGCAACGACGGCGCTCTTGGACGCCGCGTACGCCGCGAGATTCGCCGCCTTCGCCCCGGGAAGCACGGCTTCGCTCGCGAAGAACACGAGTGAGCCCTTCACGTTCCGGAGGAGTGGCACGAAGGCGCGCGCGGTCATGTAGGCGGTGGTCGCGTTCATGGCGAGCTGTCGGTGCCATACCGCGGGATCACTCTCCGCGATGGGGCCGCTCGATGCGAAGCCACCGGCAAGGTGCACCACGCCGTGCACCCGCCCCGACGTGGCCTCGCGTACGCGATCGGCGACCGCGGTGGCGGCCGCGGGATCGGTGAGATCCGCGGCCAGCGAGGCAGCGCGCAGTCCGCGCGTCACGAGTGCCTCGGCGCGCGCGCGAACGTTCGGCTCGGAGTGATCCACGAGGAACACTCGCGCGCCGCGCTCGGCGAAGGCGATGGCCACCGCTTCACCGACCTGTCCCTCCCGTCCGACCCCGGTGAGCACGATACTGCGTCCGGCGAGCTCCATGCGCATCTCCTGCGTCGATTCACGACGAGCAATTCGGCCGTTCGCGATTACCGAGCTCGGCCCGTTGGCACGAAGTATGTGATGCGGGAGACCCAAATGCGAAAAGTTCTGCGCCTCAAGCGCGTTTCCGTGGTGGTCGGCATTCTCCTCGTCGGAGCGCTCGCGCTCATGGGCATTCTCTCCGTCACGCGCGGCACGCCGGTGAAAGCGGTCGTGGCGATCGGCGACAAGGAAGGGCCGCCGACCGTGACCGACTCACTCTTCTCCCGGTCGATGGCGCTCTACACGGGATTGCACGTCACACCGGGCAACGCCGTGCAGCAGCTGAACAACGGCGACGTCTACACCCAGCTCTGGCGCGACCTGCGGGCGGCGCAGCACACGATCACGGTGCAGATGTACTACTCGCAGCCAGGCGCCGTGGCGGACACGATGGCTGCGGTCCTCAAGGAGCGCGCACGCGCCGGCGTGCGCGTGCTGCTGGTGCTCGACGCGTTCGGCTCGCAGAACCTCAAGAAGGAATGGGCCGACAGCCTTCGCGCGGCGCACGTGGAGATCGGGCTCCTGCGGCAGCTGCACTGGTATTCCCTGCACAACGCCAGCGACCGTTCGCACGTCCGTGTCGTGGTCGTCGACGGCAAGATCGGCTACACGGGCGGCTTCGGTCTCGCGGACTACTGGCTGGGCGACGGAAAGCACAAGGACCAGTGGCGCGACAGCAACGCGCGCTTCGAAGGGCCGGCGGTGATGGCGCTGCAGGCGGCGTTCGCGGCGGCGTGGGCTGAATGCACTGGTGAGCTGATCGCGGGCGACACGTACTTTCCGAAGGCCGCGTTCCGCCCCGACAACGGCGGCGTGCAGGCCGGGGTGTTCTTCGCCTCACCCACGACGGGCAGCACGCCGGCCGAGCGGTTCGTGGCACTCTCGATCGCCAGCGCGCGCAAGACGCTGTACGTGGCCAACTCGTACTTCGTCCCCGACGACGATTTCCGCAAGCTGCTCGTGGCGGCCCGCAAGCGCGGCGTGGACGTGCGGATCCTGACGGTGAGCGACGAGACGGACGTGAAGACGACGTTGTGGGCGGGGCGCGGCCGCTACGAGCAGCTGCTCGAGGCGGGGATCCGCATCTACGAGTACCAGCCGACGATGATGCACTCCAAGACGTTCATCGTGGACGGCCTCTGGGGCTCGATCGGGTCGATGAACTTCGACAACCGGTCGCTCGCCTTCAACAACGAGTCGAATCTCGTGTTCCTGGATTCGACGCAGGGTGCGATGATGACCGCCACGTTCATGGACGACCTGACGCGCTCCAGGGAGATTCACCTCGAGGAGTTCCGGCGTCGCCCGTGGTATCACCATGTGATCGAGAACGGGGCGGGGCTGTTGTCGAGAATCCTTTGAGCCGTGACGCAGTGAAGCAGTGAAGCGGTGAAGCCGTGAACGGTTCACCGTTCACCGTTCACCGGATGTCGGCTCGTCCCAGCGCCGCGCGCACGGCCTCGCGCATGGCCACCAGCGCTTCGTCACGTGCAGCAGGGGCGTCGTCGCGGACGTGGATCTCGATGCCGTCGGCGACGGGAACTCGGCGCCAGCTCGCCGAGCGTTCGTCGTCGGTATCGCGTACGGCGAGATCGGCCTGGGCGCCCAGCGCAGGCGCCAGCGAGGCGGCAACGCGACGCTCCAGCGCGTCGCCGGTGATGTCCTTCATCTCGGTCTTGATGCCCTCGAGGGTCGCACCCTCGCGCTGGCGGATCTTGATCGCGAGCAGCTGGAGCAGATGCCGATAGTTGTACGTCGCCGCCGTGCCGGCGCCCTCCGGTCGATCGAGCAGGCCGTTCGCCACATAGAAGCGCACCGACCGCGCACTCGGTGCCACGCGGGCCGAGGCGTTCGTGGGACGAATACCGGCGGCATCCACGAGCGCAGTGACGTGCGCCGCGAGGCCGCGGGCGTTCCAGGGGGCGTGCCGCGAGTGGGCACGCAGCAGGGCGACGGGTGACGGTGACGGCTCCGGCATAGCGGCGGAAGATAACTACGCGCCCGCGATGGTGGGCGTCGTGCCGCGCGGGGTGGGCTTCCGCAGCCGCTCGAGGAAGCGCAGCAGCGCTTCGTTGGTCTGCCGGGGTTTCTCGTCGTGGGGCAGGTCGCCCGCCTCCGAGATGAGCGCCCATTCCGCCTCGGGCTTCAGCACCCGGAATGCGTGCGCATTCTGCACGGAGTTCATGCGTGCCTGATCGCCCCACAGGATGAGCATCGGATGACGCACGCGCCGGAGCGCGTTCCGGATGTCGAGGTTCAGTCGCCCGCCGACGAACGCCGCGACGGCATGCTTGGCGCCAGGCTGCCGCGCGTTCTGCACGTAGTCCTCCACCAGCTCGTCGGTCACCAGGCGGTCGTTGGCGTATACCTCCTCGAGGAACTCGCGCACGCTCACCGGCGAAGTGAGGGCATTGTAGATGGCCGTGCCGACGATCGGCGCGTCGAGGAGAAGCTGTGAGGCGGCCTGACCGGTGGACGACGACTCGCGCAGCTGGCCGACGCCGGCGGGGCCGATGAGCGCCAGCGCGGCGATATGACGCGGATCGCGCGCGGCGAGGGCGACCACGTGCGCCGCCGAGAGCGAGGTCGCCACGACGGCGAGGGGACCATGCCCCAGCCGAGCCATGAAGTCGGCGAGGAACGCCTGATACATGGCGGGCGTGTAGCGGACGTTCGGACGTGCCGAGCGCCCGAACCCCAGCAGATCGACGGCGTAGACGGTGTGGCGCGCCGCCAGGGCATCCACCGTGTTGCGCCACTCGTACGACGACGCGCCGGCGTAGATCCCGTGAACGAGCAGCACCGGCGTGCCGGCGCCGTGGCGCGTGTAGGCCACCCGATGCCCGCGCCAATCCATCTCGAGACTCTCGCCGCCGAGGGGGTTGTCGAGCACCGCGATGCGGTGCGACGCCGTCACGTTGTACAACGCGGCCGCACCGATCGCCGCCCCGCCCGCTGCTGCCGCCTTCCGCCATCGCATCGCGTTCGTCTCCGTCGTGCTCGTGCTCGTGCGCCATCTCGCGCTCGACACTCGGTCGAGCGCATCACAACATAGCGCGAGCGAAGTCCGGAAACGACGCAGGAGCCGCACCGGCTTTCACCGGGCGACTCCCGCATCATGGCACCGCTGGTCCGGACACCCACCACCCCACCCGGACACCGCACCGGCATCCGGCACCAACGGGCCAACCACGTGCCTGCGCTACGACGCGTGTGGCGACGGCACTCCTTGCAGGGTTGGCGTCAACGCCGTCGGAACTCCCGCCGTCGTGGCGAGCTCGGCAAGGACCTCGAGCGATACCGGCTTTTCGAGAAAGTGCGTCGCGCCCAGGCGCTGCGACGCGTGCCGATTCGCGTCGTCGGGATAGGCCGTGAGCGCGATGACCGTGGCCTCGGGCGAGAGCACACCGGCGGCGGCCATCACCTGCAGCCCGCCATCCCGTCGTCCACCGAGCCGGATGTCGGTGACGATGAGATCGAACGCTCGATGAGCGAGCACCGCCTTGGCGGCGTCGAGGGTCGCCGCGGAGTCGACGCGCACACCGGGTACGTCGAACAGCTCCACGAGGACGTCGCGGATGGATTGTTCGTCCTCGACGATCAGGACGCCCGGGCCGGAGATGTCAGTCACGCCCCGATCCAAGGCGAAAGCCGAGCCACCAGTTATCGTGGCACGCAACTCGTTCAAGATCAACATGTTGCGCTGCTGCCTTGCCGGAGCGGGGTCGCGCGACTGCCCGTCTTTCGGCCAGTTGGCCTGTCCGGCTGTCCGACAATCAGACGTCGGCCCGCTGCATCCGCTTGAGCTTCTCGAGCAAGGTGGAGCGAGCGATGCCGAGCATCTGGGCGGCGTGCACCTTGTTCCCCTCCGTCGCCCGCAGCGCGGCGGCGATCGCGCGCTGTTCCGCCTCGGCCAGGGTGAGTGGACCCGTGTGCGCGGGCGTGGTGAGCTGGGGGAGCGACAGGTGGCGCGGCTCGATCGGAGCGCCGTCCGCCAACAGGGCGGCGCGCCAGAGTGTGTTCTTCAACTCGCGGACGTTTCCGGGCCACGCATACCGTTCGATCGCTCGCTGTGCAGCAGCGGACAGCCGTGCGCCGCGCGGCAGGAACAGCGCGGTGAGACGCGCCAGCTCGCCCTGTCGCTCGCGAAGCGACGGCAGGGCGAGAGTGAGCACCTGCAGTCGATAGTAGAGGTCGGCGCGGAACGCTCCCTCGCGGACGCGATCGGCGAGCGGCTGGTTCGTGGCGGCGAGCACGCGTGCTTCGCTCTTCAGCTCCGCCGTACCGCCAAGGCGGCGGAAGGTGCGATCCTCCAGCACCTTGAGAAGCTTCGGCTGCACCGCGGGCACGAGCTCGCCCACCTCATCGAGAAAGAGGGTGCCGCGTGCGGCAACCTCGAGCAAGCCGCGCTTCGCCTGGCGGGCATCGGTGAATGCGCCACGCTCGTGCCCGAACAGCTCGCTCTCCAGGAAGGTCGCGTTGAGCGATGCAGCATTCACCTCCACGAACGGCTGTGCCGAGCGAGGCGAGCGTTCGTGGATCCGGCGCGCGACGTAACCCTTGCCAGTGCCCGTCTCGCCGACGATGAGCACGGGAACGTCGTCGTTGCGCGCGGCGAGGTCGATCAAGCGCTCGAGCGAGGGCTCGCTGCCGGCTTCGCTCGCTCCACCCGCGCCGGCGTGGGAGCGCAGCACCGACACCTCGCGGCGCAGTCGCACCAGCTCGGCCGCGCGTTCCACGGCCGCGCGCAGCGCGTCGAGGTCCACGGGCTTCTCGAGGAAATCGAGCGCGCCCTGCTGCATGGCGCGCACCGCGGTGGCGACGTCGCCGTGCCCGGTCAGGACGATGACACCGAGCTCTGGGTCGTCGGCACGCAGCGCCTCGAGGAGGGCGAGGCCGCTGGCGTCGGGGAGGTGGAGGTCGACGAGCACGACGTCGGGGGCATGCGCCGCGGCCGCCTGCCGCCCTTCGCTGGCCGTGCCCGCGGTGCGCGCCGCGCAACCCGCGGCCTCGAAGAAGTCCGCGAGGGTCTCGCGGATCGTCCGGTCGTCGTCGACGACGAGCACGGAGATCATGCGCCCTCGGCTTGCCGAGTCGGTGCTGGAAGCGTGACGGTAGCGGCTGTGCCGCACTCCGGGGTGCTCTCGAGGGCGATGGTGCCGCCGTGCTCCTCGACGATGCGCTGGCACAGGGCGAGCCCGATGCCGGTGCCGCCTGGCTTGGTGGAGAAGAAGATCTCGAACACGCGCGGCAGCACCTCCGCCGGAATCGCGGGCCCGCCGTTGTGGAGCCGGCACCGCCAGCCCCCGTTGGGGAGCGCGGTGGATTGCAGGGTGAGATCGGTGCCCTCGGGCGCCGCATCAGTGGCGTTGACGAGCAGGTTCAGGAACACCTGCGCGAGCTGACCCGCATCGATGGCGCAGCGCACCGACGGCTCGGCCCGCGTGCGATGCAGCAGCAGTGCCCGGCTTTCCAACAGGCCGCGTTGATTCTCGAGCACTTCGTCCCACACCGCATCGGGGTCGCCTGGCTCGAGCTGCACAGCGTGGGGGCGCCCGTACTCCAGAAGCGCCGTCACCATGCTGTTGAGCCGTTCCACCTCGCGCAGGATGCGGCCGACGTTCTTCTCCACGACGGGATCGTCCTTGACGCGAAAGCGGAGCAGCTGCGCGGCGGAGGAGATGCCGAAGAGCGGATTGCGCAGCTCGTGGGCGACGCCGGCCGACACTTCGCCGATCGCCTCGAGCCGTCGCTTGTGGCCGACGCGCCGCACCAGCCACGCACGCTCGATGGCGGCGGCCGTCTCGGCGGCGATCGTCTCGAGCACGCGCCGCGATTCGTCGAGCCGGTGCGGCGCGGGGAGCGCGCTGACCGAGAGCGTGACGGCGCCGATCACTCCCTCACTGCTCGTCATCGGTGCGGTGATCTCGATGCCGTCGGGCCGAGTGTGCGTGACGATCTCGCTCGCGGAGAGCGCCTCGACCCACGACGGGGTGAGCCTGCGCTCGAGCGCGTCGGCGTCATCGGTGAATCCGGAGTGATGCATCAGGCGCAGCCGAGCGCTCTCGTCGTCGGCGAGGGCGATGGCCACGGCGTCGCACGCCATCGCCTGCCGGAGCTGTCGCGCCACCTCGTGCAGTACGCGATCCACGCTGATCGTGCGGGCGAGCGCCATTCCCGTGTCGATCAGCACCTCGCGCGAGCGATGGCTGGGCGTGATGTCGACGGTGGAAAAGGCGTAGCCCGTGACCGTGGATCCCTGCACGAGCGCGCTCACCTGCATGAGGAAGATGCGCTCCTCGGTGGGCGAGCTGCAGGGAAACTCCCAGCTCAGCGAGGTCGCGCGTCCCTCGCGCAGCGTGGCCAGCGCCTGTTCGACCTGTGCGCGCACCGTGCCGTCGGGGATGGCGTCCCAGATCGAGGAGCCGAGCACGGCGCGCTCGTCGCACAGCTCGGGTGCGCCGTTGGCCTGTGCGAAGCGTGCCCACGAGCGATTCAGGAGGGTGAGGCGCCCGTCGAGATCCACCGCGTAGATGGTGATCGGGAGGGCGTCGAGCACCCGGCGCTCGAGGGGAGGGGACTTCATGCCGGGATATTAGAGCGCCGTGGCGAAGGACGGAAGCAAACACGACGGGGCGCGGCGATTGCCGCGCCCCGTCGTATCGTCCAAGTGACGGCCGGATGCTACCGGCGACCGCCGCGCTTGGCGCTCTTCTTCGCGCCGCCCTTCTTCGCCGAGGACTTCTTCATCGACGACTTCTTCGCGCCACCCTTCTTGGCGGCGACCCTCTTGGCCGTGCCCTTCTTGGCCGCGCCCTTCTTGGCGGCAGCCTTCTTTGCGCCACCCTTCCTGGCGCCTCCCTTCTTGGCCGCACCCTTCTTCGCGGCGCCCTTCTTGGCGGGCGACTTCTTGGCCGAGGTCTTCTTGGCGCCCGTGCTCTTCTTCGCGCCGCCGGCCGATCCGCCCTTCGATGCCCCCGTGCCGGCGGAGCGACCCGCGCCCATGCCACCGCCGCTGCCCCCTGCCGCGGCGCCGCCGAACGCGGAGCCGCGATTCACCGACGAACGGTTTCCCGGGTCGCTGATGGCCGGGTGCTTGGACGGGGTCACCGCGCCGGTGCCAGCCGTGCTACCGGTCGTTGGCCGTCCCGCGCCACCCGCTCCCGCGCCTGCGCCGCCGGACATCGGGCGGCCGCTGCCGCCGGAGCGGGGTGCCCGCGCCACGACGAGCGGACTCTCCTCGTCGTCCTCGTCCCCTTCCACGACCGGGGTGCCAAGGCCCTCCTCCTCCTCGTCATCGGAGTCGTCGGTGCTGTCCCAGAGGTCGTCGCTGTCGTCCTTGTGGGTCGTCCAGCCGCCGTCTTCCTCGTCGTCGTCGTCGTACGAGGCCGATCCACCCCCGCCACCTCCGTAACCAAGATCGTCGCCGTCGTCATCGCGATCTGAAAATCGAAGGGATTCGTTCAACTCGTCACCGCGCGGCATTACCGCCTCCTGAAGAGAT
>DASSIC010000684.1:0-4735 GCA_035692325.1 Gemmatimonadaceae bacterium
GGCGGCTTCCCGTCGCCGCCGTCGCTGGTCTTCAGCGTCTGCACCCAGCGGTCCTCGCTCTGGCGCTGCACGATCGTGCGGAGGTTCTTCCCGTAGCTCGTTCCCCAGGGCCCGCGGAACCCCACGTTCATCCCGGCGAAGCGGTCGGCGGGCGCGACCTTGCCCTCCGAGTCGGTCCATCCCTGCGTATGACAGTCGTTGCAGCTGCCGACGATCGTGAGGTATTCCCCCGCCTGCTCCATCGAAGTCGCCGCGACGACCGGACCGTCCGCGGGCGCACCGGTGGAAGAGTGACAGGCGACGGTGGAGGCGAGCGCGACGACGGTCGCGCAGCGCAGGAAGCCGGGCAGGTGCATCTTTCGTGGGGTGAAATGTCGAACGGCGATCCGGTGTGGACCGCCGTTGGTGTATTAGCACCCGAGACGCGTGAGCGTTAGTCCCGTTCGCCCCTGCGCGGGCGCGCCGCGGGCCCGGCGCCCATGTCGCGCTATCATTCCTGCATGCGTTCCACGTCCCTCCTCTTCGACCTCGATGGCACGCTCATCGACTCGATCGAACTGATACTCAGCTCCAAGCGACATGCGTTCGACGGCTACGACGGCCGCACGCCGACGGACGAAGAGTGGCGTGCGCTGATCGGACGACCCCTCGCTGACTCGTTCCGCGAGTTCGTGGCGCACGAGCCTGAGGTCGAACGCCTGATCGGGCGCTACCGGGAGTATCAGCTCGTGCACCACGATCGGCTGGTGCGCCCATATGACGGCGTGCTGGAGGCCATCCGCGACTTCGCGTCGGCCGGGCACCCGATGGCGCTCGTGACGAGCAAGGCGGACTGGCTCGCGAAGCGCGCGCTCGTGCACGTGGGGCTGGACGACGCGATCCCCATCATCGTCGGCTGCGACAGCTGCACGCGGCACAAGCCGCATCCAGAGCCGGTCGAGCGGGCCCTGACCCTCCTGCGCGCCGAGCCTCGCGATGCCATGTTCGTGGGCGACTCGCCGCACGATATCGAGGCCGGTCGCGCGGCTGGTGTGTATACAGTCGCCGTCACGTGGGGAGCGTTCACGCGGGAGGAGATGGCCCGCGCCGGCGCCGACCTCGTGGTTCACCAGGTCAGCGAGCTCGCCGGGGCCATTCGGCGCTTCGCAGCAGGCGGCTGACGTTCAAACCTTCTGATCGGTCGAGGTATCCTATCCAGTGCCCGGATTGGAGACCTGAAAAAACGACCGATGACGGCAGTGGCCCTACCGGAACCAACGGCAACTCCCCACTCAGCGACTTACGGTCCTGATCCAGACGTGGCCCTCGCGGCCGCGGGGGATCGCCGTGCCTTCGAGCGGCTCTACCGTCTGCACGTCACCCGGGTGTTCTCGCTGTGTGCCAGGATGGTGAACGACCGGACGCGCGCCGAGGAGCTGACGCAGGACGTCTTCGTGCGAGCATGGGAGAAGCTGCATCTCTTTCGCGGTGAAGCGGCGTTCGGCACCTGGCTGCATCGAATGACGGTGAACGTGGTGCTGAACGCGCGGAAGACGGATGGGCGGCAGCGCTCGCGATACGAGGATGATGAAGAGGGAGACGGAATCGACGCGCTGCCGGCGCGGCCGCTGGCACCGGGGGACCGGATGGACCTCGAAGCGGCGATCGCCAAGCTGCCGAAGGGAGCACGACGGGTCTTCATCCTGCACGACGTGGAAGGCTACAAGCACGAGGAGATCGCCGAGATGCTCGGCGTGACGACGGGAGCCACGAAAGCGCAGCTGCACCGCGCCCGGCTCCTCCTGAGGGAGGCACTGAACCGATGACCGCCATGACGATGCCACTGGACTGCGACGAGTTTGCGGTGAAGCTCGCGGACTACCTCGACGGGGATCTGCCCGACGCGGTGCGCGGCGCCGTGGACGCGCATGCGTCGCGCTGCGCCGAGTGCGCCCGGTTGCTGTCGGAGATCGAAGCGCTGCGGGTCGAAGCGGCGTCGCTGCCGCTGCTCGAGCCGTCACGCGATCTGTGGACCGGCATCGCCGAGCGGATTGACGCGCGGGTGTTGCCGCTGGAGTCGCCTCGCGTGGCGCGAGTGGCGGCAATCCGCCGCACCTGGCGCCATCCGGCCATTGCCGCGGCGGCGCTGGTGCTGGTCACGGCCGGCATCACGCACGTCTGGACCCGCGTCTTCTATACGACACCGGTGACTGTGACGGCGTCGGTGCCGGTCGCGACACCGTCGCAGACCGTCGCGGTCAACCCGGTGGTGGTCGAGCCGAGCGCTCCCGACGCCGATGATCGGACGTCGGAGGGACGCCGGGAGGCCACTGCCCCGCGCGCCGCACACGGAGCGGAGCGCCCCACCCCGCGGCTCGCCGCTGGCGGTGGCGCCGCGCAGCCGACGGCGCGCCTGGTGAGCCGGAACGCCAACGGCATTATGAAGGCGGAAGTCGAGCCCGTGTACGACCGCGAGATCCTGAAGCTGCGCGCCATCGTGCGCGAGCGTCGCTCGCAGCTCGACCCCAAGACCGTCGCGGTGCTCGAGCAGAGCATCGCGGTCATCGACTCGGCGATCGCGCAGAGCCGTGCGGCGCTCGCCAAGGATCCGGCGAGCGGCTTCCTCGCCACACAACTCAACCATTCGCTCGAGAAGAAAGTCGAGCTGCTGCGGACGGCGGCGCTGCTGCCCGCGCGCACCTGAGGAGATCATTCATGTATCGCACCATCGTCCTTGCCGCCGCCGTACTCATGCTGGCGGTCCCCGCGTCGGGCTCGGCGCAGTCGACCGCCGAAGATCGGGAGCGGGAGCGCGCCCGGATCGAGCGGGAGAAGGAACGGGCCGAAGAGGCACGCCAGCGCAAGCTCGATCGGGAGGAGCGTGATCGCGAGCGGGAAGAGGCGCGCCGCGACCGTGAGCAGGAGCGCCGCCTGCGCGACGCCGCGGGCTCGCTCGATACCACGGTCACGTTCGATGCGCGCGGCACCGTGATGGTGACCTGCCCGCAGGGTGCGGTGATCGTCACCGGCAGCGACCGCAACGAGATCAAGGTGCGGGCGCGGACCGAGAACGGGGCGATCCGCTTTACGAGCAACGGCATGCGCGCCACCCTGGAGCCGGCGTCGGGCCGGGGCTGCAACGATGGGCGATTCGAGATCACGGTCCCCGCGGGCGTCCGGGTCAGCGCGCGGAGCTGGAGCGGCAGCGTGAGCGTCAAGGGGGTGCACGGCGATCTCGAGACGCGCACGCAGAGCGCGGACGTCGACATCCGTGATGCGGGACGCATCGACGTCGAGTCGCTGTCCGGCGACGTGACGATCCAGGGAGTGAACGGCGAGTCGATGATCCACACCGTGAGCGGGGACATCACCCTGGGGACGGCGCGCGGCGACGTGGAGATCGAGACGGTGAGCGGTGACATCGACCTGCAGGACGTCGTGGCGAAGCAGATCCGCACCCACACGACGAGCGGTGACGTGGAGTTCGCGGGGCAGATCCTTCCCGACGGACGCTACGAGTACAACACCCACTCCGGCGAGATCCGCCTGGCGCTTCCCGCCGACGTCGGCGCGCAGCTGAGCATCGCCACCTTCAATGGCGGGATCGAGAGCGACTTCCCGATCACGCTGCGCGCGGGCGATCACGAGAACAAGCGCCTGAACTTCACCCTCGGGCAAGGCACCGCCCGCATCTCCGCCGAGACGTTCAGCGGCGACATCACCCTCACGTCCAAGGGGCGCCGCCGCTGATGCGCGCCCCGTCATCCACTGGAGATTCCGCGATGCCGCTGCTCCGTCGACTCACTCTCACCGCGCTCCTGCTCGCGCCCGCCATGCTGGCGGCGCAGGAGCGACAGAACGACCGCACCTGGTCGCTCAGCGAGCGCGTTCCAGCCGGACAATGGATCCGCGTGCGCAACCTGAACGGCGATCTGCGGGTGCGGGCGTCGGCCAGCGACAAGGTGGAGATCACCGCCACGAAGTCCTGGCGCCGCGGTGATCCGAAGGACGTGCGCATCGAGACGAAGCGCTCGAACGACGGCAGCATCCTCGTCTGCGCCTTCTGGACCGAGGACGCCACGTGCAGCGAGACGAGCTACTCGTCGAACTCGCGGAACGAGGGCTGGCGCCGCCGCGACAACGACGTCGCCGTGGACTTCGACATTCGCGTGCCGAAGGGCGTGAAGGTCGGCGTGTTCGGCGTGAACGGCGGCGTGAGCGTGGAGGGTGCCTCGAGCGAGGTGCGCGCCGGCACGGTGAACGGCAGCGTGGACGCCGTGAGCATGAGCGGTCCGGTGCAGGCGAGCACGGTGAACGGCAGCGTCCACGCGACGATGGGCCGCTTCGACGGCGACCAGGACCTCACCTACAGCACCGTGAACGGTAGCGTGATCGCTGAGTTCACCGGCGACGTGGACGCCGACATCGACCTGAGCACGGTGAACGGTCGCTTCCAGACGGACTGGCCGGTGACGATCTCCGGACGCATCGATCCCCGCCGCCTCCGTGCCACCCTCGGCAAGGGGGGACGCCGGATCCGGATGAGCACCGTGAATGGGAACGTGGAGCTCAGAAAGCGGTAGGACGTGGGACGTGGGACGTGGGACGTGAAGGGCACACCGGGCTGACCTGGTGTGCCCTTCACGTCAAATGTCGAACGTCAAACGTCAGACTTTCCCCGTTCACCGTTCGCCGGCCGTTACCCGGTGGCTCCAAATCGCGTCCTGCGGGTATATTTCCCATACCCCCTCCAACG
>DASSIC010000685.1:0-2785 GCA_035692325.1 Gemmatimonadaceae bacterium
CCCGATCGCGAGATTGTACCAGCCGAACGCCGTGCCGCGTCGCTCGGGGATGACGAGATCGGCGACCAATGCGCGCTCCGACCCTTCGGTGAGCCCGAAGAAGACCCCGTACACGCCGAACAGCGCCCACGCCTGCCACGCGTTCGTTGCGTGGGCGAAGCCGAAGTACACCGCGGCATAGAGCGCCCACCCCATGATGAGCGTCGGCCGGCGCCCGATGCGGTCCGACAGTGCGCCTCCCGGGGTGCTCGAGACCGACTTCACCACGTGCAGCGCCGCCCAGAGGATCGGCGCAAGCGCGACGGCAACGCCCAACTGATTCGCGCGCAGCAGCAGGAACGCGTCGGTGGAATTGCCGAGGGTGAACAGGAAGATCACGCCGAGCACTCGCCAGAATCGGCTTCCAAGGGGGAGAGTGAGATCGGGCCCCGCGCCCCTCGGCGCGTCCGCTGGACGCTCGATCTCGCGCACGAACATCACGAGCACCAGAAAGGACAGCGCTCCCGGGATCGCCGCCAGCAGAAACACCTTCCTGATCGGTGCCCACTGGTACGTGAGCACGGTGAACGCGATCAGTGGACCGAGCACGCCACCCGCGTGATCGGCCGCGCGGTGGAAGCCGAAGGCCTTTCCGCGGATGCTGGGATGGACCGACTCGGCGATCAGCGCGTCACGCGGCGCATTGCGGATCCCCTTGCCCACTCGGTCCGCGACGCGGATCGCGAGCACCTGGGTCGCCGTTTGCGCAATCGCGACGAGCGGTCGCATCAGCGTCGCGATGCCATAGCCGATGACCACGAGCGGCTTGCGCTTGCGAACGCGGTCGGACCACCAGCCGCTCGCCAGCTTGAGCAGCGCCGCGGTCGTCTCGGCGGCGCCCTCGATGGCACCGATGAAGCTCGCGTTCGCGCCGAGGACGCTCGTGAGGAAGACGGGGAGCAGCGGGTAGATCATCTCGCTCGACACGTCGGTGAGAAAGCTCACCGCGGACAGCGCCATCACATTTCGTCCGAGCTTTGGGCGGTCGTCGGCTGGCATCGATTGCATGACAGGTCAAGGAAGCCGGCGCGCCCGGTGACGGTCGAGCTTGCGCGGCAGGGGTGGCGCACGCCATAGATAGTCGATGCACGCTCCTTTCCGCGACCTGCCCCACCGGACCGAGCGATTCGTGTCGCCCGACGTGCCGGAGCTGTTCGCGCGGCTCGCGCCGGTGCGCGAGCGCCTGGCGCAGGCGGACGAGCGCGTGCTGCGCACGCAGATCGCGCTGTCCGAGATCCCCGCGCCGACGGGCGACGAACATGCACGCGGCGCATCGGTGGCCGCGCGCTTTCGCGCGCTGGGGCTGCACGACGTCGTCACGGACGACGTGGGCAACGTCACCGGATCGCGGCGTGGCGCGACCGACGAAGCGCCGGTGCTCGTGTGCGCGCATCTCGACACCGTCTTCCCCGAGGGCACCGCCGTCGGCGTCGCCCGCGACGGCCGGCAGCTCACCGGGCCCGGGATCGTGGACAACTCCCGGGGACTCGCGGCCATGCTTGCCCTCGCAGAGGCAGTCGATGGGACGTCGCTCCGCACCCGACGGCCGATCCTCTTCGCGGCAACGGTGGGCGAGGAGGGCGCAGGCGATCTGCGCGGCGCCAAGCACCTCTTCGCTCGGCTGCGCACCACGCCGTCCGCCTGCATCGCGCTCGACGGCGCCGGGGACGACCGCATCGTGCATCGCGCGCTGGGCGCGCGCCGATTTCGGGTGGTGTTTCACGGGATGGGCGGCCATAGCTGGTCCGCGTTCGGCGTCCCGAATCCGGTGCACGCGGCCGGCGCCGCCGCGGCGAAGCTCGCCTCCCTTCCGCTGCCGCGCACCCCGCGCACGACGCTGTCCGTCTGCCGCATCGGTGGCGGCATCAGCGTGAACGCGATCCCCGAGGAGGCGTGGATCGAGATCGATCTGCGCTCGTCGTCGGCCGGAGTCCTCGAGCGCTGCTCGCTCGAGATCGAGCAGGCGATGCGCGCCGCCGTGCGGGAGGAAAACCTTCGGCGGTCGCCTGGCACGTCGCCCCTCACCTTCGCCGTCACCACGATCGGCGATCGCCCGTGCGGCGAGCTGCCCAAGGAACACCCTCTCGTACGCGCCGCTGCGGCAGCGACCTATGCGATCGGGCGCACCCCGGAGCTCGTGACGGCGTCGACCGACGCGAACGTGCCGATCAGTCTCGGCGTGCCCGCGATCGCGATCGGCGCGGGCGGGCGTGGCGGCGGCGTGCACACGCCGAGCGAGTGGTACGACAACACGGACGGCGCGCTCGGCGTCGCCCGTGCCCTCACCGTACTCGTTGCCGCTGCCGGGCTGACCGTCTGACGTCAGGCCGTGCCGCGGATCTCGGAGTGGTCCGAGACCGTCAGCTCGCCCTTCAGCCCCTCGATCGTCACGTCGTCGCCGACGAGTGAGTGCTTGAGCGTCGAGCCCTTCACCGTCGTCTTCTTGCCGATGATGGTGTGGGTGAGGGTGGAGCCTTCCACCCGGCTCCCGGCGCCGATCGACACGTTGGGGCCGATCGTCGACTTCGAGAGCGTGACGTCGTCCTCGATGTAGACCGGATCGTTGATCGTCACCCCCGCCGGCACCGTCTTGGGCCGCCGGGCGCCGCCGAGCTTGGAGAGCACCGTCTCGTTGGTCTCGAGGAGCGTGTCGAGCTTGCCGGCGTCGTACCAGCCGTCGACGTCGATCACCTTCAGCTTCGCCCCCTTGTCGATCATGTACTGGAAGGCGTCGGTGAGGTAGTAC
>DASSIC010000686.1:0-10811 GCA_035692325.1 Gemmatimonadaceae bacterium
ACCGGCGTAGCGCCCCACATACTGGCCCGGCCGGAGCTGCTCGCGAATGACACCCACGACCAGCCGCAGCGCGTCGTCGCCGGCGAGGTGGCCATAGGTGTCGTTCACCGACTTGAACTGGTCGACGTCCACCACGAGCAGTGTCACGGGCGCGCCGGTGCGGCGCCGCTCGGCGAGGACGGCCGTGATGACGTTGGTGAATGCGCGACGCACGAGCGCGCCGGTGAGATCGTCCTCCTCGCTCACCGTGACCGTGCCGTTCTTGCCGGAGCGCCGCGTCGGCATGGCGCGCTGCGCCGCGGCCGGGGCGTTCACGGTGCCGCGACGGACCATCTCCTCGAACTTCACGAACAGCTGCGGGTCGAACTGCTTGCCGACCTCGCGGCGCATGATCTCGATCGCTTCCAGCTGCGAGAAGGCCCGCTTGTAGCTGCGCTCCGTCGTCAGCGCGTCGTAGACGTCGGCCACACAGAGGATGCGGGCCGGCAGCGGGATCGCCTCGCCCGCCAGCCCGTCCGGATAGCCCTTGCCGTCCCAGCGCTCATGGTGGCTGCGCACCATCGGCGACACGTCCCACGGGAACTGGACGTCGGCGAGCATCTGCTCACCCGCCTCGGGGTGCTTGCGGACGAGCGCCCACTCCTCGTCCGTCAGCTTGCCCGGCTTGTTCAGCACTTCGGCCGGCACGATCAGCTTGCCCACGTCGTGCAGCAGTGCGCCGATGCGGAACCAGAAGAGCGAGTTCTCATCCAGCCCCGCCTTGGCCGCCAGTGCGCCGGCGAGATCGGCGACGCGCTCGCAGTGACCCTGGGTGTGGATGTCCTTCGATTCAATCGATTCACCCCACTTGCGGACGACGTCGAGGAAGTCTCCCTCGAGGCGCGCCATGCGGCGCCCCACGTCCGCGAGCTCGTGGCGTGCACGCAGCTGGGTGAAGCAGGAGTGGGCGCGGTTCAGCGCCTGAAGCGTCTCGCGGTTCCGGCCGAGGCGGCCATACAACTCGGCCAGCTCGCGGTTCGTATCGCCTTCGAGCGCGAGGTCGTTGGCCGCGGCCGCCATCGCGCGGCCGGCCATGAGGTGCTCTTCGGCCGCGGCCAGGTCGCCCGTCTCGCGGGCGATGATGCCGTAGACCTTTTCCGCCTCGCCGTTCGCGCGTGCATCGTCGAGGTGCTCCGCGAGCGCCATCGCGCGGTCGCAGCGGCGCTTCGCCTCGGCAAAATCGCGCTTCTCGATCTGCAGCGCCGCCGAGTTCACCTCGAGCTGAATGCGCGTCGAGAGGCCGCCGAGCGCGTTGGCGATCGTCAGCGCTTCGGTGAAGGCATCCTCGGCGGCGTCATGGCGCCCGAGCGCCATGTTCGCCATCCCGAGGTTGTTCAGGGCGACGAGGATGTTGTCGAGCAGCGAGTAGAGGCGGCCGTGGGCCAGCGCGTCCTGGTAGTAGCGCAGCGCCTCCCGGAAATCGCCGCGAATGCTCGCCAGCGTCCCCAGGTTGGTCATGACGTCGACCTGGAGGCGCGGATCGGTCGTGCTCGTGCCGCGCTCGAGCGCTTCGTGGAACAGCTGCTCGGCGTGGTCGAGATCGCCCTGACGCCAGCGGACGGCGGCCAGCACGTTCAGCGCGTGGCCGAGCGCATTGCGCTCGTCGCCCAGCTCGGCGGTGGCGACGGCGGCGGTGGCGCAATCCTCGGCGGCCTGGTAGTCCGCGTCCACTTCGTATGAGCGCGCGATCCAGCGCAGCAGCATCGAGGCGAGCGAGGGCGACGGCGTCGTGATGCTGCGAAGCGCCTGCTCGTAGAGCGTCCGGGCTTCGCCGCGCCGGCCCAGCTTGTCGAGCGCGCGGGCATCCTCGATCAGGGCGCGCGTCGACGGATGCTCCGCCGGCGATTCCACCAGGCGGAGATGCACGGCGCGCGCGGTGCTGTCGGAGGACGATGCCACGGAGGGACGCCCGGAAGCGGGGAAGGAAGGGGGTGGAGCTTCAGTGTCCGGCGGACCACGCCGCGCGCGGTACCGCCGGACACTGAGCGGCCCGCGCGAGGCGGGCCGTCCAGCACTCACATACTAGACTCAGCTAGAGGCCACGATGTAACCGGACCGGCGGGCGCTGTGCGCCGCCACCTGCACCGTGGTCTTGCCGATCGAAGCCTTCGGCGTCGCCGTTTCCGGCAAGCTCGCGGCTCCCAACACTGCGACGCAGAGCGTCAATGCGATGCGACGAATCATTTGTGGGCTCCCGTACGGCAGTACACGTCTTCGCGTACCGCCCGTTGAAAGGATCAAGGTTGAGAGGCAGCGGATTACAGGACGCCGAGCATGTCGTCGACGCTTTCCGTGAGCTGCAGAATGATGTAACCGCTGAAGTGCTTGATCCGACGGAAGACCACCCGATTGGTGAGGTCCACGCTGGAGGCGAGGCTCGCATCGGAAACCGACTCGTCCACGCAACCGGTCGCGTTGCAGTACTTCATGACACGGCTGTTATCCAGCGTGGCATTGTCGGTGACGTACAGGTACAGCGAGACCGTCTTGTCGGGGCTGAAGCGGAGCGCCGGCTCGAAGTCCACGCTGGGGTGATCGGTCGAGGCGTTACGCACCACCGCCTGAACGGTGAACGTGTCGGTCTGGGCGGCGCAGCTCTCCTCCCAGTGGCCGGCCCCATAGCTCGACGTTGCAATGTCGCAGACGGCGTTCGCCGGGATGTCCAGGTGGCTGGCCCCCAGCGCGAGCGACTGAGGCTGCGACGGGTCGATGACGAACGAGTACGTGCCATCGCTCACGCCAACGAGCGCCTTCTGGGCGTCCGTGGGCACGAACGGCGACGTCCGCACCTGCGTGGTCGTCTGCAGGGCGGTCGGTCGCACGCTTTCACCGGCGCAGGCGGTGAGCAACATGCCCAACAGCGCCAGCGAGGCGAGCGTGGAAATTCGGTAGCGAGCCATCATCGGCAATCGCATCGGGACCTCTCGAGCCGAAGCTCTTCGAAAAGGGGGAGGATCGGTCTTCTCACCACGTAAACGGCGTCGTCGTGGCGCCACCGCCATTGGCAATGCCGAGGCCACCTGCGGAGCTCTACAGTAGGCGTCAAACTGACTTCTTCTTCGGGGCAGGGAGTCCCAGTTCGGGCAAGCTGACCGAGCGATTCCGCTCTCCTGACCGATCACATTTTTCGGTGATATCGTGCAGATCGCAATTTTTCTGGCATTATGCAAACCGAAAAGCGCTCGCAGCGAACGTTAAGATCCCCTAATCGGTCAACTGGATACACTACCAGGAAGGACTTCCTGTGCTGTATCCATTACTGACACCTGGAGAAATGGACCGCTCGAACGTCCCCCGGAAGGACGATCGGCGAGGTCGCGGAGCGCGGTAAACCGCGCAGCGAGCGGGACGTAATCCTGCACGGCCGGGTGCGCGGCGAACCGGTTGACGACCCTCCACACCCCCGCATCCTGCTCGGCGAGCTCGGCGGCACAGTCCGCAACCATCCAGGCCGCGGGATACACCTCCAGCATCTCCAGTCGCGCGACCGCCGAGTGGAATCGCCGCCGCGCGCCCGTCATGTCACCATCCAGCGCGGCGATCCGCACCTCGAGCGACTCGAGCAGTTCCCGCCCCTGGAACCACCAGTCGATCCGCGTCCCGAGCGTCCGCTCCGCCGCCGCCAGCGCTGCCCGCGCCACGGGGATGCGGTGCAGCCGAAGGGCGGCGATCCCGACGCCGGCATGGGCCCCAATGGCGATGTCCGTCGCGCCGAGCTGCTCGGCCAGCGCCACCGCTTCCTGATAGATCGTCAGGGCGGCCTCGGCATCTCCCCGCTCGCGCTCGAGGTTCGCGAGGTTGTAGAGCGCGATCAGGCGGTTGGTGTTGCTGCGGAGCGTCGTGTAGAGACGCAGGGCGTCCTGACAGGCATCATGAGCGGCCACGAAGTCTCCGCGTCGGAGATCGCTCACGCCGAGGTTCATCGATGCGTTTGCGGCGACGTCGAGCGCGTGCGCCTCACGCGCCACCGCGAGCGCGGCACGGAACGCCTCGGCGCCTGACCGCTCGTCACGCGTCCGCGTGCGCGCGACGCCGAGCGAGAGCAGCGCCCGGGCCTCGAGCGGCCGGTCGCGGCGGCTGCGCGCGCCGGCCACGAGCCGCAGCAGCAGCTCCACCGCCGCCGCCGGACGCACGTTGTTCAGCGTGACCGCAAGACGAAGCGATGCCTCGCCGGCCAGCGCCTCGTCGCCCCCCGATTCCGCGAGCTGCACGGATTGCTCGGCGATGCGGATGGCGTCGTCCATCTGTCCCATGCGCGTGAGCGCCTGCACGAGCAACGACCGGATCTGAACCACGTCGGCGCAGCTGCCGAGCCGCTCCGCCACCGCCAGCATCTCGCGGCACTCGAGCTCCGTCTCGCGAGCGCCCAACCCGAGCCGCACGCGCGCCTGGAGCCGTCGCTGCTGGGCCGGGAGGGTACGCGAGAACTCGTCGGCCAGCGCCGGCGAGGTGAGCATGGCGTCGCACCACCGCTCGACGTCGGCCCAGCGACCCGACAGCTCGGCGGCGCGCGCCAGCTCGTCGTATGCCGCCACGCGCTGTTCCTCCGCCGTGGCGTGCGCCAGCGCGAGCTTGAGGAACTCGGTCGCCTCGTCCAGCGCGTAGAGCGACATCGCGCGTGTCGCGGCACTGCGGCACCACGTGTAGGCCTGCGCTGCGTCGCCGCTGAGCGCGTAGTGGGACGCGATCTGGTCCACCGCTTTCGGCGTGCGCACCGCAAGCAGGTCGGCGATGCGACGGTGGACGAGACGCTGCCGCGCCGGGCTCACCGAGCGCATCATCGCGTCCATCAGCAGCGCGTGCGTGAACTGATAGGTATCGTCGTCGTGTTCGTGCGCCGGCTCGAGGACGGACGTGGCGAGCCCGCTGTCCACCGCGTCGAGCACCGCATCCATGGAGACGTCGGCGGCCGCGGCGAGCATGTCGAGGCGGAAGGTCCGTCCGATGGCTGCCGCGGTGACGAGGATGCGCAGCGCCTCGTGCGGCAGCCGCGACAGGCGGCGCCCCACCAGGTCGGACATCCCCGCGGGAAGCACGAGCGTGGCCGGAATCGTCCAGACCCACGCGCTGCCGCTGTAGCTGAAGACGTTCTCCTCTCCCATCGTGCGCAGCAGCTGCATGACGAGGAACGGATTCCCCTCGCTGTGGCGCAGCACGAACTCCAGCAGGTCGTCCCCGAGCTCCGTGCGATGCAGCGCGGCCTGCAGCCACTCCCGCACCTCGCTGGCGGTGAGCCGCTCGAGGTGCAGTTCGCGCGCGCGCTCGTCGCGCGAGAGGCGGCGCCGGCGTTCGCGCACGACGCCGTACGTCGCCTCCTCGCTGCGGAGCGTCATGGCGATGAACACGCGCTCGGCGGAGAGCTGCGACAGCACGTATTCGAGCGCGTCCCAACTCGCCGTGTCCGCCCAGTGCATGTCTTCGAGCACCAGCGTCAGCGGCCGGGCCTCGCTCGTCACGCGAAGAAAGGTGACGAGCTCCTGGAGCAGCTGATGGCCGTGGCTCGGATCGAAGGTGTGGAGCGTCGTGGGCTCGATGGTGCCGCGCAGCGCGGGCACGAGACGCTCCAGCAGCGGCCAGGGGCGCGCCGGCACCAGGCCCATCTCGTACAGGCCGAGCACCACCTCCGCCCACGCGCCGTAGAGCGGGCGACTCTCGCTCTCCAGCGCACGGCCGGTCACCAGGACCGCGCCGCGCAGGCGAACCTCCGGCAGCAGCTGACGCACGAGCGTGGACTTGCCCACCCCCGCCTCGCCGATCACCAGCCGCACCTGCGGACCGCCGCGGTTGCTGTCCTCGAGGGCCGAGACGAGCGCCCGCGTTTCGCTCGCGCGGCCGACGAAGCGGTTGAACGACAGCTGTGGCGGTCCCTCGTTGCCCGTGCTCGCTGCCACCACGGTGTCGCGGCCGCCTCGCTTCGCCTCGAAGAGCGCGCGATCGGCCGAGGTAAACAGCGACTCGAACGTCTCGCCATGGACCGGCGCCGTCGCGACCCCGATCGAGAGCGTCACCGACATCGCCTGACCGGTCGGCTCGCGCAGCGGGATCGGCATCGCGGCGGTCGTTCGACGGATCTCCTCCGCGAACCCGCGCGCCGACTCGGCGTCGTAGCCCGGCAGCAGCACGACGAACTCGTCACCGGCATAGCGCCCGACGTATTGGCCCGGGCGCAGCTGCTCGCGGATCATGCCAACCACCAGGCGTAGCGCATCGTCGCCGGTGAGATGGCCGTACGTGTCGTTCACCGACTTGAACTGGTCCACGTCGATCACGCACAGCGACAGCGGGGCGCCGGTACGCCGGCGCTCCGCCAGCACCGCCGCCGTCACGTTCACGAAGGCCCGTCGCACCAGCGCGCCGGTCAGATCGTCGTCCTCGGACACCATCACCGCGCCGATGGCGCCCGTGCTGCGCGCCGGCATGGCACGCTGTGCCGCGGGTGGCGTCTTCACCGCACCGCGTCGCACGAGCTCCTCGAACTTCACGAAGAGCTGCGGATCGAACTGCTTGCCCACTTCGCGGCGCATGATCTCCATCGCCTCGATGTGGGAGAACGCGCGCTTGTAGCTGCGCTCCGTCGTCAACGCATCGTAGACGTCGGCCACGCAGAGAATGCGAGCCGCGAGGGGAATCGTCTCGCGCGAGAGACCGTCCGGATAGCCCTTGCCGTCCCAACGCTCGTGATGGCTCCGCACCATCGGCGACACGTCCCAGGGGAACTGGACGTCGGCGAGCATTCGCTCCCCGGCTTCGGGATGCTGGCGAACCAACGCCCACTCCTCGTCGTTGAGCTGCCCGGGTCGATTGAGCAGGTCGGCGGGGATGATCAGCTTGCCGACGTCGTGCAGCAGGGCGCCGATACGGAACCAGAACAGCGATGTCTCGTCGAGCCCCGCCTTGGCCGCCAGCGCGCCGGCGAGGTCAGCGACGCGCTCGCAGTGACCCTGCGTGAGCACGTCCTTCGACTCGATGGACTCGCCCCACTTGCGCACCACCTCGAGAAAGTCGCCCTCGAGGCGCGCCATGCGGCGCCCCACGTCGGCCAGCTCGTGACGCGCGCGGAGCATGGTGAAGCACACGTGCGCGCGGTTCAGCGCCTGGAGCGTCTCGCGATTCCGGCCAAGGCGGGCGTACAGCTCGGCGAGCTCTCGGCTCGCGTCGCCCTCCAGCGTGAGGTCGCGCACGGCGGCTCCCATCGAGCGAGCGCGCTGCAGGTGCTGCTCGGCCGCCACGAGATCACCCGTCTCGCGCGCAATGATGCCGTAGACCTTTTCCGCTTCCGCGTTCGCCCGCGTGTCGCCAAGGTGCGCGGCGAGCGACATCCCGTGATCGCATCGGCGCTTCGCTTCGTCGAAGTCGCGCCGCTCGATGGCGAGCATGGCGAAGTTCACCTCCAGCTCGATGCGCAACGAGAGGCCGCCAAGCGCGTTGGCGATCGTCAGCGCCTCGGTGAAGGCATCCTCGGCCGCATCGAGGCGGCCGAGCTCCATGTTGGCGATGCCCAGGTTGTTCAACGTGCCGACGATGTTGTCCAGTAGCGAGTGGCGGCGGCCGTGCGCGAGGGCGTCCTGGTAGTAGCGCAGCGCCTCGCGGAAGTCCCCGCGGATCTTCGCGAGCGAGCCGAGATTCGTCGTGACGTCCACGTGCAGGCGCGGATCGGCCGAGCTCGTGCCGCGCTGCAACGCGTCCTGAAAGATCTGCTGCGCCAGCTCCAGCTCCCCTTCGCGCCAACGGGCGGCGGCGAGGACGTTGAGCGCATGACCGAGGGCGGTGCGGTCGTCTCCCAGCTCGGCAGTGGCGACGGCGGCTTCAGCGCAGTCGGCGGCCGCGTGATAGTCCGCGTCGACCTCGTACGTGCTGGCGATCCAGCGGAGGAGCATCGAGGCCACGGAGGCCGACGACGACTCCAGACTCCGCAGCGCGCGCTCGTAGAGCTGTCGCGCCTCGGCGCGCTTGCCCAGCTTGTCGAGTGTCCGCGCTTCCTCGATCAGTGCACGCGCCGATGCGTCTGCTCCGGCCCCGTCCACGAGGCGGAGATGCGGCGCGCGGGCGTGAGCGGAACCGTCGGAGAATGCGGGCACGAAGCGCGGGCGATCGGGCTAGGTTTCCACGAAGTAGCCGCTGAAGTGCTTGATCCGGCGGAACAGCGTGTGGGTGATGTAGTCCGCGAACGTCCGGAGCTCGGGATCGACGGCCGCCTCATCGACGCACGCCACCGTCGTGGCAGTCGCACAGTAAAGTATGTTCCCGATGGGCGACGCGGGGGTCAGGTTCGGCACATGCAGCTGCAGCATGACCGACTCCCGCGGGCTGAAGCGGAGCTGCGGCGTGAAATCGATCCGCGGGATGCTGTCGTCCGTTGCGCGCACCAGGGCCGTGATGGTGACCGGCCTCTTCTCGGTCCTGCAATCCTGGTCGAAATACTCCGACCCGTAGCCGGACCCGGCGGCGCAGATCGCGCGACCCGGGATGGTCAAGGTGTGCGCACCGAAGCGCACCACATTGGTGACCTGCGGGTTGATCGTGACGGTATAGGTCACGCCCAGCGCGCTGGAGAACGGATCTGGCCGGGGCCTGAAGAACACCTCACCGGGCTTTCCCCTCGCCGCATTCACGTCGGCGCGCGGCGCCATCTGCGACGTGGGCGCCGTCGCGTCCATCGAGCAGGCGCTCGACGCGACGACGACGCCTGACAGCATCAGAAGGATCGGACGGAAGCGCATCGGGATCAGCGGCGAAGGAAGTGAGGATCCGGTCTCGCGGACCTCTCGGAGCGCGGAATGGCGTGTCGAGCCGACTGCCGGCGTGCGCGCCTCGAAAGGCAACGCCGGGGCCATGCGTGTGCGGTACGTCACGCCGGTCAACATGACTCTCGCTCCAGCTTTACTTCGCTTGGATCGGCCGAAACGACCGATCGAATCGGTCGTTCGGACCTGAGGTAAACATCCCGGCAATCGTGCAAGACGCCCGAAAAATCGCATAACGCAACAGTGGGACGGCCCCAAATGAGTGGGCAGTCCTCTGATGCGGTCAGGAGTTCAGTGAGAGGACGACCAGACGTGAAGAAGCGTTACATGCGCTTGCGGGCCGCGCGCAACGTGAGCGGCCAGCGTACCAAGCGACGCTCCGTCGTCGTACCCCACGCAGACGCCAGCTCGTTCGAGAGCTCGCGCAGTGGGTCGGCCTCCACGGCCATCCGATACCGACCCACAGCCGACCACGTGGAGAGAAAGCCGAGCACCTGAGCCAGCGTCCACGACGCCTCCATCGCGACGCGCGGCGTCGACAGCTCCGGATAGGGCAGTGCGATTCCGGCGTACCCGGTGTCGACGAGCGCACGCTCCGATGGCCAATACCCGCCGAGCGTGTCCGAGTAGAAATGATGGAGCTGTGCGTCGATCGCCGGCTCGATGGTGAGAAGACCGTAGCTCCAGACGGCGAGCAAGCCGCCCGGGCACAGCACGCGATCTACCTCATCGAAGAAGCGGGCGCGATCGAACCAGTGCAGCGCCTGGGCGACCGTGACGAGAGCCAGGCTCGCGCCGCGCAGTGCTGACGCCTCGGCTGACATGGCGACGTATTCGACGCCACGCGCTCGCGCAGCACTCGCCAGCTGCGCCTGACTGGGATCGGTTGCGACGACCATTCCGTAGTGGGGTGCCAGCCCGACTGCCGCCTGACCGCTGCCTGTGCCACAGTCCCAGGCGCGCTCGTGCCCCGGCGTCTCCGACGCCAACCAGGCGAACAGCGCCGCGGGATAACGCGGTCGGTAGCTCGCGTATGAGCTGGCGGCGAACGCGAAATGGTCGCGAAAGGTGGGCATTGAAGGGGAGCGTGATCCCTGGAACCGCGTCCGGTGCGGACGCGTACTATTGTATCACGATTGACTCGCGGTACGCTCGAAGCGAGCTTGAGCACCTCACTCGGCTTCTCCCGAGCTGACGTGAACCCCTACGCTGCCTTCATCGACATGACCGATTCCGCCGAGAGCGGCCCCCCGACCCAGGCCGACGCTGCGGCCCTTCGGGTGCGCGTCTACGTCGATGGAGAGGGTACGCGGTGGCAGGTGTCGGAGCGGCCCTTCGCCGACTACGACAGACGCCGTGGCCTCTCGCTGATCTTTGCCAGCGACTCGGCGGTGCGCCGCGTGCGCGAGTATCCGACGAACTGGTTCACGCTGAGCGACGAAGAGCTCCACCAGCTGAGCTGGCGGGCCTGAGCGGCGTTCGTCGTCTCGGGCGATCCTGCGAGCGAGGCTAAAGCCTCGCCCGTTCGCTCTGAGGCACCACGACCGGCTCGGCCGCCGGCTGGCCCGCACCGATCACGGCGCCGTTCCGCTGCTCGCTGAGCAGCCGCGTCACGAATCGCTGCCCTTCGGAGACGCGCTCGATCTCGATCGCGATGGCGTCCATGGCCTGCTCCATTCGCTCCAGACGCTGCATCGATTCGCGATCGGGGCCCGCCGACACGGGGAGTGACCCGCGACGCCAGATGTTGCGCGCCATGGCGATGGCCATCGGGAAGAACACGAACACCGAGAGAATGGCGACGATCGGGATGACGTCCTGCATCTTGCCCCGCTGGTTGGTGAAGCCGAAGTCCGGCGCCTGACGCGTGGCGGCGAGCGCTGCCGGCGCTGAAGCGAGGAGTTTGCCTGTTTCGTCGATGTCGTTCTCGAGGCGCGCCAGGCGTGCGTCGAGGACACCGATCCGCTGCTCCAGCCCCGCCTTGTCGGCGCCCGTGGCGTTCTTGACGAGCCGCGACAGCTCCTTGCG
>DASSIC010000687.1:0-9352 GCA_035692325.1 Gemmatimonadaceae bacterium
GGCGGCGATCGCGGCGCGCACCGCCGTCCGCAGCTCGTCGTCGCTCACGGACGCAGGCAGGTAGGCCTCGAGCACCGCCACCTCGCTGCGCTCCTTCTCGGCGAGATCGTCGCGCTTGCCGGCGTACATCTCGATCGACTCACGGCGGCGCTTGATCCCCTTGCGCAGGACGTCGACCACCTCGTCGTCCGTGAGGTCGCGGCGCAGCTCGATCTTCCGGTTCTTGGCGTCGGAGAAGATCGTGCCCAGCACGAGCACGCGCGGCTTGTCCTGCGCCTTGCGCGCCGCGTTGAGGTCGGCCTGGAGCGTATCGAAGAGCGTCATGTGGGTCGGATCGGGTTCCCGAAAGCTAGGCGGCGGTCAGCCGGGCGGCCACTTCATGGGTCGACCCCCCATCACGTGCACATGCAGGTGGAAGACGGACTGTCCCGCTTCGGCGCCGGTATTGATGACCGTGCGGTAGCCGGACTGCGCGAGCCCTTCACCTTCGGCGATCTCCCGGGCGGCGAGCAGGAGCCGGCCGAGCAGCGGGCCCTCGGTCGCATCGTTGAGCGACGCGATGTGCCGCTTCGGGATGACGATGATGTGCGTCGGCGCCTTCGGATCGATGTCGCGGAAGGCGAGGGCGTGTTCGTCCTCCCAGACGATCCCCGACGGGATCTCGCGGCGCACGATGCGGCAGAACAGACAGCTGTCGGTGTCGGACATGGATCAGGGGATGAGCGAGCGGACCAGCGCGAGCGCGGCGATGCCCGCGGTCTCGAATCTGAGGACGTTGGCGCCAATGGAAGCGGCGCGCCAGCCGGCATCGCGGAAACGCGCGCGCTCCTCGGGTTCCAGCCCCCCTTCGGGCCCCAGCGCGATCGCGATGGGCGCGCGGAGCGTGCCGGCGAGCGTCGCCAGCGGCGGCCCGGCGGCGTCGAGCACGAGCCCGGGCTGACCGGCGACGCCCAGCGCTGCGTCGAGCGACGCGTCGGCATGCAGCGACGGCAGCCACGCCCCGCCACTCTGCTCGAGCGCGCCGATCATGCGGAGCCGCACCTTGTCGCGAAACCCCTCGCCCTCGCCTCTCGGGGTCACGCTGCGCGAACGACGATACGAGATCGGCCGCCACGCCGACGCCCCGAGCTCGACGGCCTTCTCGGCGAGGAAGAGCATGCGCTCACGATCGCCGACCGGCGCCCAGAGCTCCACGTGCGGCAGCGCGGGCACATGCTCCACCGTTGATTCATCCACCGCCACGGTGAGCCGCTTCTTCGCCAGCGTGTCGATGACGCCGAGCGCGCGCCGACCATCACCGCTCGTCAGGCGCACGGGCTCGCCGACCTGCAGGCGCTTGACGGCGGCGTGATGCGCCGCGGCCTCGTCCAGCTCCACCGTCGCGCCCCATGCACCGGGCGCGTAGAAGGTGCCTACCGGCGCGCGATCCGCGCGCTCCACCACATCCCCTCCACGTCGTCCTCGAGCACCCGCCAGCCGCCCGCGCCGAGCACGTCGAGCATCGCTGGACGTTCCTCCACGAGTATGCCACTGAGCACCGCTTCACCATCGTGGGTGAGCGCTGCACCGATGGTGGGGAGCATCGCCGTCAGCACCGACGAGATGATGTTCGCGAGCACGACCCGCACCGGCGCGACGAAGGGGAGCAGCAGCTCCGCATCGCCCTCGATGACGGTGACACGATCCGCGACGCCGTTGGCGACGACGTTCTCCTCGGCGTTGGCGATCGCATCGTGATCGAGCTCGATCGCCGTCACCTGCGCCGCGCCGAGCTTGGCCGCGGCGATCGCGAGCACGGCACTGCCGGCGCCGAGGTCGGCGACGCGGTCGCCGGCGCGGATCACCCGCGGCAACAGCCGCACGACGCCGCGCGTCGTCTGATGCTCGCCGGTGCCGAACGCCATCTCCGGCTCGATCACGATCGTGCGGGAAAGATCGCGACCGGCGGCGAGCCAGGGTGGCACGATGGCCAGCGCGCCCAGCTCGTGCGCGCCAACGCCCCGCTTCCACTCCTCGGCCCAATCCACGGCAGGGACGAGTGTGGCCGTCACGTCGGCATCCGGATCCGCCGATCGCACCGCCGCGATGATGCGCGCGCCGTCGGCGTCGCCGGGAAAATGCGTCAGCAGCTCGGTGCCTGCTTCGTGCACCCCCTCGGAGCCGAGCTGAAAAAGCGCGGCCAGCGCCGCGTCGGGCGATGCGCCGGGGCGCACACGGACGGAGAGCCAGTTCACGCGCCCAGCGCTTCCTTCATCTTCGCCCAGAAGCCCTTGCCGCGATCGGCGGGCACGCTGCGCTGGATCTCGGCCAGCCGCCCGATGAGCTGCTCTTCCTCCTCGGACAGCGCATCGGGGGTCCAGAGCTGCACGCGCACGTGCAGGTCGCCCGTGCCGCTCGAGTTCACGCGCGCGAGCCCGCGGCCGCGCAGGTGAAAGACCTGGCCGCTGTGCGTCGCCGCGGGAATGGTCAACGCCACAGTGGACGTCACCGTCGGCACCTCGATCGTCGCGCCGAGGACGAGCTGCGGATAGGTGACGAGCACCTCGGTGTAGAGATCCTCGCCATCGCGCTCGAAGCGTGAATCGTCGGCCACCTCGAACACCACGTGCACGTCGCCGCGCTCGCCGTTGCGCGCACCGGCATTGCCGACGCCGCGCAGCGTCATGTACTGCCCGGTGGCGACGCCCGCCGGCACCTGCACCTTGATCGTCTTGTCGCCGCGCATGCGCCCCTCGCCGCGGCACTTCTTGCACGGCGACTCGATGATCTGCCCCTCGCCCTTGCACGTCGGGCAGGGCGCGACGGTCACGAACTGCCCGAAGAAGGAGCGCTGCGCGCGACGCACCTCACCCTGCCCCGCGCACGTCGTGCAGGTCTTGACCTTCGTGCCCGGCTCCGCGCCGCTTCCGCCGCAGTGATCGCACGCATCCAGCACGCGCAGCCGCACTTCCTTCTCCACGCCGGTGGCGACCTCGGCGAGCGTGAGCGGCAGCGTGATCTTGACGTCGGCGCCCGTACGCGGCCCCCCGCCGCTCTGGCCTCGCCCGCCGAAGAGATCCTCCAGTCCGGAGAACCCGCCGAAGTCGCGCATGAAGATGCTGAGCGCCTCGGACAGGTCGACGTGATGGTAGCCGCCTGCGCCGCCGCGCAGCCCCGCCTCGCCATACCGGTCGTATGCGGCGCGCTTCTGCGGATCGCGGAGGACGTCGTACGCCTCGGTGATCGCCTTGAACTTCTCCTCCGCTTCCTTGGAGCCCCCGTTGCGGTCGGGGTGGTACGTCATCGCGAGCTTGCGATATGCCTTCTTGATGTCGTCGTCGGCAGCGGTTCGCTCGACGCCGAGCACGGAATAGAAATCGGCCATTGGGAAGGGTAGACAGGAGGACGGGAGGACGGGGAGACGGGTGACAGTGAGACGGTACTCCCGTCATTCCGTCATCCCGTCATTCCATCATCCGGAATTCAAAGCAGGTCGCTCAACAGCCTCGACGTATGCTGAACGAGCGAAATGACCTTGTCGTACGGCATGCGCGTCGGACCGATCACGCCGATGACGCCGTTCAGCGCACCGACGTGATACTCCGCCGTCACGACGGTGAACTGATCGAACTGCGGGTCGCCATGCTCGGCGCCGATCGTGATGGAGACGCCGGGCCGCTCGTCGCTCTGATGCTTGCGTCGCAGTGCATCGGCGAGTCGCGCGGGCTCCTCGGTGAGCGTGAGCAGGCGACGCAGGCTCTCCGCTCCGCCGAACTCCGGCTGCGAGGCGAGCACGCTCGCCTGACCCACGATCACGCTCCCCTCCGACGACATCGGCAGCGCGGCGTCGAACAGCGAGTCGCCTTCCTGCACGAAGATGTTCAGCAGCTCCGCCGCCTCCGGCTTGGTCGCGCTGTCGCGCAGCCGCTCGGCCACCGACATCCGCAGCTCGCGCAGCGTGTGGCCGGCGAGCCGCTCGTTCAGCACGCGCGTCACCTCGGCGACGGCGGTCTCGGCCAATCGACCGCGGACTTCCACGAACACCGTGCGCACCACACCGCCGTCGAGCGTGAGCACCAGCAGCAGCCGCTCGCCTCCAACCTGCACCAGCTCGAGGCGACGCAGCACGCTCGCGTCGAGCCGCGGGCCGAGTGCGACACCCAGCTCCTGCGTCAGCACGCCGAGACTCTGCGCGGCGCGGCGCAGGATGTTCTCGATCGTCGAGTTGCTGCCGGCGATGTCCTCGCGCAGCCGCTCGCGCTCCGCCACCACGATCGTGCCGGCCGGCCCGTTGAGCAGCGCGTCGACGTAGGCGCGGTACGCCTTGTCGGTGGGCACGCGACCGGCCGACGTATGCGGGTGCGAGAGGAACCCCTTGTCCTCGAGGTCGCTCATCGTGTTGCGGATCGTGGCCGGAGACACCCCGAGCCCGAACCGGCGCGACAGCACACGTGATCCGGCCGGCTCTGCCGTCTGGACGTACGTCTGGATCACCGCTTCGAGCACGCGGCGCTCGCGGGGGGTGAGCTCGTCGACGCTTGCCATAAGTGTAAATGTACTAACGACTTCGGTGATGCGTCAAGGCAGCCGCGAGCGCGTCGAGGCGCAGCCAGCCCGTGGGGCTGCAGCGCAGCCGTCCATCGTTGCCGAGCTCGGCCCAGCCGGCCTCGATCCACGGGGCGACGATGCGATGCTCGTCGGCCAGCAGCGGCAACCCGTCGTGCGAGCGAAGCCCCAGGTACACCGCCTCGGCCGAACGGTTCGCCGGCGTCAACAGCTCGGATCCCTCGATGGGGTCGGCGGCGCTCAGTGCCGCGTCGCGCCACGCCGTGTAGGCGCGGAGGTTCCAGCGCCGGACGTCGCCATCGAAGCCGTGCGCCGCCGGCCCCAGGCCGACGTACGGGGCGCCGCTCCAGTACGCCGAGTTGTGGCGCGAACGAAGTCCTCGCCGGCCGTAGTTCGAGACTTCGTAGTGCTCGAAGCCAGCCGAGGCGAGCAGGCGGTGCGCGTCGAGAAAATCGCGCTCGTAGCCTTCCTCCGGCTGCTCGACCGCCGCGCCGCGCGCGACCCATCGGCCGAGCGGCGTTCCCGTCTCGATCGTGAGCCCGTAGAGCGACACATGCTCCGGCTCGAGTGCGAGCAGGCGCTCGACGTCGCGCGGGAAGTCGCGCTTGAGCGCCTCGGGGAGCGCGAAGATCAGATCGAGTGAAAGGTTCGCGAAGCCGGCGTCGCGAGCGACGCGGACTGCTCGCTCGATCGTGGCCGCGTCATGGGTGCGATGCATCCACGCGAGCGCGTTGTCGTCGAAGCTCTGCGAGCCGAGCGAGAGGCGATCGATGCCGGCCGCTCGCCACTGCGCCGCCGCGTCGGGCGACACGTCGTCGGGATTCGCCTCGGCGGTGATCTCGGCGCCGGCGGCGCTGGGAAAGCGTCGTTCCACCAGCGCCAGAGCCCGCGCCAACCCGTCGCCGCCGAGTCGCGAGGGCGTGCCCCCGCCGAAGTAGATCGTGTCGACCTCGCCCACCGGCGTGTCGCCGAAGCGCGTGTGCAGCTCGGCGTCCAGTGCGGCGAGGTATTCGTCGACCGGCACGTCGCGGCGCACCGCGATCGAGAAGTCGCAGTAGGAGCAGCGGCGGGCGCAAAAGGGAACGTGGACGTAGACGTGGCGGGGCACACCCCAAATATCGCGGAATGCGGCGTGCGCCGTCGTCACGCCCGCCGAATCTCTCCCGTCATGGCGCACTCGATGAGCCCTCTCATCTCCAGCCCCGCCACCGCCGCCAATCCCTCGTGCGCGGGGAGCGCGGCGCGAGTGCAAAGGGTGTCGAGATCGGCGCTCCCATCGGCCAACGCGTCCCACAGGCGACGCTCCGCCCCGCCTTCCGGCAGCTCGGCGAGGCGAATCGGGGCCGTGAGGCCGGCGAGGGCGATCGCGTCGGCGATCGTGGCGATCACGGCGGCGCCGTCGCGCAGCAGCTCGTTGCTCCCCTGCGCCTGCGGCACGTCGATGGGACCGGGCACGACGGCCACCGTGCGTCCGAGCTCCAGCGCGTGCGCCGCCGTGATCAATGCGCCGCTCTTCACTCCCGCCTCCACGACCACCGTGACGCACGACAGTGCCGCGATGATCCGGTTGCGACGGGGGAACGAACCGCCATGCGCCGCGTTCTGCGGCTCCAGCTCCGAGAGCAAGAGCCCGCGGTCGGCGATGGTCCGCTGGAGCTGCGCGTGCGCCTTCGGATAGACGACGTCGAGCCCGGTGCCGAGGACGGCGCACGTGGCGCCATCCACATCCAGCGCGCCGCGATGCGCCGCGGCGTCGATGCCGCGGGCGAGGCCGCTCACGATCGTCGCGCCGGCGAGGGCGAGAACACGCCCGAGCTCGCGCGCCACCCGCTCGCCGTACGCCGTGGCGCGACGCGTTCCCACAATTGCGACGCACGGCCGGTCGCAGAGTGACAGATCGCCGCGCGCCCAGAGCGTGCGCGGCGGATCGCTACACTCGTGCAACCGAGTGGGGTACGCCGGCGCCTCGGGATGCAGCACGGCGCGCGGCCGTCAGGGAAGCTCGAGGTCGCGAATGGGCTTCACCGACTCCTTCTTCATGGCGAGCACGCGCCGCCACCAGGCGAGCTTGAGCTCCTCGAGCCCGGTGCGGGCCGCGGCGCTGATGGCGAAGATGCCGAACGCCTCTGGCGCCTCGATCGGCGGGGGCTCGTCCTCACCGAGCAGATCCATCTTGGTGAACACGACGCAGTGCGGCTTCTCGGCCAGCTCTTCCGAGTACTGCTCGACCTCGGAGCGCAGCTGATCGTACTCAGCCTGCCAATCGGCGGCGTCGATCGGGATGAGAAAGGCGAGCAGTCGCGTGCGCTCGATGTGGCGCAGGAACTGGAGGCCGAGCCCCTTCCCTTCGTGCGCGCCCTCGATGATGCCCGGAATGTCCGCGACGACGAAGGTGCGGTGATCGCTCATCTGCACCACGCCGAGGTTCGGCGCGAGCGTCGTGAACGGATAGTCGGCGATCTTGGGGCGCGCTGCGCTGATCACGGACAACAGGGTGGACTTGCCGGCGTTCGGCTGCCCGACGAGCCCGACGTCGGCGATGAGCTTGAGCTCCAGCTCCAGCGTCCGCGCCTCGCCATCTTCTCCCGGCTGCCATTCGCGGGGACTGCGATGCACCGACGTGGCGAACCAGGCGTTGCCCTTTCCCCCTCGGCCGCCGCGCGCGACGATGAACTCGTCGCCGCTCTCCAGCACCTCGCCGATGATCTCGCCCGTGCCGTGATCGCGCACGATGGTCCCCGGCGGCACCGGTAGCACGATGTCATCCCCGGACGCGCCGGTCTTGTTTGAGCCACTCCCGTGCAGCCCGCGCTCCGCCTCCCACGAGTCGCGGTAGGTGAAGTCGAGCAGCGTCGCGAGATTGCTGTCGCCACGAATGATCACGTCGCCTCCCTTGCCTCCATCGCCACCGTCGGGGCCGCCAAGCGGAGCGAACTTCTCGCGCCGGAACGACGAGATGCCCGAGCCGCCCGGACCGGCGGAGACACGAACGATGACGCGGTCGATGAACATCTCGAGATCGGGACGAAGGTATGGCGAGCGAGCGATCGGCCAGTACCGATCGGCGGCGGCGCGCGTTTAACGCACGCCCTGCGTGGAAGCTACTTCCCGACCACGCGTGCGAGCAGGAGGCCGACCGATCTGGTCCGATCGGGACCGAGCGTCGGCGCCAGCGCCGCGATCGTCTCCTGGAGCGCCGCCGGCGCGACGCCCACGTTCAGCGCACCGTGCAGATGGGAGTGCAGCTGGCGATCCTGGCCCGTGACGGCACAGGCGGCGACGATGCAGAGCTCTCGGCGCGGAAGGTCCAGCCCGGGGCGTCCGAGCACCTTGCCGTAGCCGTCCATGACCATCACCGCGTCGAGCGCGGGATGCAGGTCGAACACGTTGCGGCGAAGCTTCTCGTACATGTCGCCATAGACCGCCGCGCAGGTCGCCTCGCCGCGCGCGAGCCACGCCTCGGCATCGTCCGGATTCGACGCGCGCTCGCTGGGCGCCGCCGTGGGGGACAGCCGGCGCCACTCCCGCGCCGCGTTCAAAGCGCGCGGAAAGCCGCTGAACAGGTAGCTCTGCAGCAGCAGCTCATCGACCCAGATGGTGGGCACTCCCGCCGCGAGCGCCGCTGCCATCGCGGCGCGCACCTCCGCTTCGGTGCCCGCGGCGATCGTCGCCGCCAGCCGGACGAGCGACGCGGACACCGCATCGAGGGCCTCAAGTCGCAGGGCGCACCTCGCCGACGATCTCGCCGCGGCTGTTGCGTAGCGGCCGCTGCCGGTACTCCGCCAGCCGCGGTGGCAGCTCCTCCGGGAGGGCGCCGAGATGCTGAAGGACGGCCAGCACGGCGGGAAACTGCGCGCGCTGCGCGCCGTCCTCGACCTTCACCGCGATCCCGATTCCATCGTCGATGATGGCGATGGAATGCACACCCTCCGCGCCGATCTTGGAGATGACGCGACCCTCGGTCGCCTCGATGAGCGCGGAGTCGAACCGATCGGTGCCGCCGACGAGGAAGGGGCGCGTCTGCATCGCGTGCACGATCCGCGATGGCGTGCCGGCCGATCGACGCGCCGCGTCGGCGAGTCGGGCGTACGCGCGCGCCATCGCGTCCAGCGGCAGCGAGAATTCCACGCAGCCGCAGCCGTCCACCGACTGCACGACGTCCGACGCGGCGACGCCAGTCCATCGCGCGACTTCGGCGAGGCAGTCGCGCTGCACGGGATGATCCTGACGCTCGTATCCGAAGGCGGGCCAGCCGGAGCTGTGCGCGTGGGCGAGCATGGCGGCGTGCTTCCCCGAGCAGTTGTTGTGCAGCCGCGTCGGATGCGCCCCCTTCTCGCGCAGCGCCTTCTGCCCGCGCTGGGCGAGCGGGTCGTGCGGTCCGCACGCGAGGTCGCCCGCCTCCATGCCGATGGAGGTGAGCATCCCTTCGGCGATCGCGACGTGCTCCGGTTCACCGCCGTGCGAGGCGACCGCGAGCGCCAGCTGGTCGTCGCCCCAGCCGATGCGGTCGAAGCCGCCCGACTCGATCAGCGGCATGACCTGGAAGGGCTTGGCGCACGAACGCCAGTGGGTCATGCGCTCCTGCTCGCGCGCGGTCGCGACGATCTTGCCCAACGAATCCGCCACGACGGCGTGCACGCGGTGCAGCGATTCCACGATCGCGCCACGTGTGACGACGACGTCGAGCGAAAGCTTGTCCATGCGCAGTGGGCAGGTTGGGGACCCGAAAGATAACCAGGGGCCGCCATCGCAAGCCGGACGCGCCTGCGCCGGAGGCCGGTTCCGCCCCGCTCGCCGGATTAGAAAA
>DASSIC010000688.1:0-7754 GCA_035692325.1 Gemmatimonadaceae bacterium
TTGCTCGGCAGCACGATCGGCCAGTCGAACAGCTCGGCGAGCACCTCGTCCGCGAGCAGCTCGACCCGCTCGCGCACCGTGTTGCGCTCCCACGCCACGCCGAGCAGGGTCGCCGCCAGCCGGCGAATGACGGCGGGATCCGCTCCGGTGGCGACGAGCCCCAGCGCGTGAAAGCTGTCGGCGAGCGCATCGGCGTCGCGCCGGATCGCGGCGAAGATCGCCGCGACCAGCTGGCGCCGCAGCTCCAGCGGTACACGCACCACCATGCCGAAATCGAGCAGGATGATCCGGCCGTCCGGCGCGACGTGCATGTTGCCCGGATGCGGGTCGGCGTGGAAGAGCCCGTGCACGAGCATCATCTTGGCATAGAGCTCCATCACCGCGCGCACGAGGCGGTCGGGGCGCACCCGACCGTCACGGACCCACTCCTCCAGCCGGTCCACCCGCCGTCCCGCGCAGTACTCGAGCACGAGCGCACGCTGGCGCACCATGGGCGTCACCACGCGGGGGATCCAGATCTCCGGAGTGTCCGCGAAGTTGGCGCGCACGGCCACCGCATGCGCGGCCTCGCAGCGGAAGTCCATCTCCTCGGCGACGCGACGCGCGAACTCCTCGATCACGACGCGCGTGCCGATCACGTGCGGGTTGGGCCACCACCGTTCGACGACCGCGACGATGCGCAGCGACGCGTGCACATCGGCGGCGACGAGCGCCTCCACGCCGGGCCGCAGCACCTTCACCACCACTTCTTCGCCGTCGTAGCGCGCGCGGTGGACCTGTCCCAGCGACGCGGCGGCCAGCGGCTCGCGATCGAATCGCTCGAACAGCTCGTCCGGCGGGGCGCCGTACTCCTCGATGAGAATGCGCTCGACCTCCGCGATCGGGACCATCGGCACCTGGTCGGTCAGCGTCGTCAGCGCCCGCGCATAGACGGGCGCAAGCAGGTCGGCCCGTCCGGCGAACAGCTGCGCCATCTTCACGAAGGTGGGGCCGAGCTCCGCCAGCACGGCGACCAGACGCTCCGCACGCCGCTGGTGCTCGGCCTCGGTCCGATAGGCGGGATCACCGAAGAAGAGCCAGCGGCGGTAGTCGCGCCGGAAGGCGAGGGCCAGCGGCAATAATCGATAGAGGATGACGACGAGGCGCATTTCTCGTTTATTACCCCGCATGACCTCGATTCCGCTTCCTCGCGTCGCCCTGCTCGGCCTCGGCCGAATGGGTCATCCGATGGCCGCCCGCCTCCTCGCGTCCGGCTTCCCGCTCACCGTCTGGAATCGCAGCGCCGAGCGCGGCGCCGACCTCGTCAAGCAGGGCGCACGCCGTGCGAAGACACCGGCCGACGCGGTCTACGAAGCCGAGGTCGTGATCACGATGCTCGCCGACCCACCCGCGCTCGAGCAGGTGCTGGCCGCGCCGGATGGCATGCTCAAGACGCTGCGTCGCAGCGCGCTGCTCATCGACTGCTCCACCGTGGGTCCCGCCGCCGCGCGCGCCGCCGCCGCTCAGTGCGCGACTCGCGGCGCGACGTACGTGGATGCACCGGTGCTCGGCAGCGTGCCCGCGGCCGAACAGGGCACGCTCACCATCTTTGCCGGTGGCGCGGCGCCCGACGTCGAGCGTGCTCGAACGGTGCTCGACCACCTCGGCAAACAGCTCATTCACACGGGCGATGTCGGAACGGCCAGCAGCCTGAAGCTGGTGATGAACCTCCTCGTCGGAGGACAGACGGAGCTGATGGCCGAGGCCTTTCTGCTGGCCGAACGCGCTGGACTGTCGCGGGAGCTGGTGACGCAGGCGCTCACCGGCTCGGTATTGAACTCCACGTTCGTCGGGTACAAGGCACCGCAGCTGCTCGAACGCAAGTTCAACCCGCTGTTCACGACGGCGCTGCTGCTCAAGGACATCGACCTTGCGCTCGACCTGGCGCGGACGCACACGCTCGAGCTCCCCGGAGTGCGCGCCGTGCGCGACGCCTACGGCAGCTCGGCGGCTGCTGGACGTGGTAACGACGACTTCTCGGCCGTCATCGCCACGCTCGAGCGGACGCGCGGCGAAGGGGAGGAAGCGGTGCTGTACGAGGTGACGGCGCGCGTGGACGACGCGCTGGCGTACGACTACGAGCGCTTCATGGTCGAAACCCACATCCCCGACGTCGTCCGCACCGGGTGCTTCCTCCACGCGCGGCTGGACCAGGGGGGCGAAGGGCAGTATCGGGCGGCGTACCTCGCCGCGTCGCAGGCCGACGTCGATCGCTACCTCGCCGACCACGCGCCGCAGCTGCGCGAGCACATGACTGCCCGCTTTCCCACCGGCGTCACGCTCTCGCGCCGCGTGTGGACGGAGCGAATCCAGTGGCCGTGACGCGCGGTCAGCGATCGCGCATCGCGTCGGGATCGACGCCGATCGAGCGAAGCCACGCCTCATAGGCCTGTGGCATGATCTCGGAGGGCTTGATCTCGCTGCGCCCACCCCAGAAGACGTTGGTGTAGCTCACCGGAATGCCGACGGCCGCGAGATGCCGGTCGATCGCGTCCTTGTGGAGCAGCACGGCCGCCTTCTCGGTGCCGTGCGCGACGGCCATGATGTTCACGTTCGCGAACTCCGGTCCCCCCTCGCGCCAGTAGGCGTGCGTGAGGATGTGATGACGGCCGACCTCGCGTCCCGCCTCGATCTCCCGGCCCTCCGGGACGCGCCAGTGGAAGAGCGCGTTGTAGCGCGTGACGCGGGCGCCGGTCGCCGACGGCTTCACATGCTCGAGGAAGGTGGAGAAGCGTCCGATCACTCCGCGTGCGGCCAGACCGCGCGCGACGGTGAGAAAGGTCTCGTACGGTACGTCCGCTTCTTCAGCGCGCGCGCGCCATGGCTCGGCATGCAGCTCGTCGGGTCGGAATTCGCGCTTGAGCGGGCCGAGCACACGCCACTCGAGGTCGGAGAGCGCGACGATGTTCGTGTCGATCACCTGGCCCGGCTCGTCGGTGCGGCTGCCCGGCTCCATGCCGCGCCGACGGACGTGGCCTACGCCCAGGGCGAACAGGCGCTTGGCGGGCATGATGCGAAAGGCATCGGCGCCGATGCGGGACGCGAGCAGCTCGCAATGCCGCTGCATCGAGAAGCCCTGCGGCACCTTGAGCGTCGTCCAGAGCCGGTAGACGGAACCCTGCGTCTCGGCGTCGGTGCTACGGATGACGACGTGGCCGGAGAAGGGATCCTGGTGCGACAGGAAGTCGAACGCCTCGTCGAGCCGTTCCGTCGGCACGCGCCACGCGACCAGCGCGCCGGGCGCGAGGTTCGTGGCCATGAGCGTTTGCCGAATGCGGCGGATCACGCCGCTCTCGAGCATTCCGCGCAGGCGTTCGAGCACCACCTCGAGCGGCACCCCACTCTCCCGCGCGATCTCCGTGAACGGATCGTCGAGGAAGCCGGCGATCCGGTCCTCGCTCACGGCGAGGATGCGCGCGTTGACCGGATCGGTGATGTCGGTGGGAACGGTGGAGGGCATGGATGAAAGATAACGGATGACGGGGACCCTCGTCCCGTCGTCCCGTCGTCCCGTCTCCCCCGATCAGTATCTCGGCAGCGAATGACGAACTTCGCGCGCGCCGGCCGCGACGCCCGCGCCCACGGCGAACCCGACGCTGACGGCCGTGCCCACGCCGACCAGGGGAAGGAGCGCGACGATCGGCAGAAGCACGACGGCGGAAGCGATGCCGGCAATGAATGGGGCGAGCGGGGTCTGCACGGCGTCGACATAGCGCAGGCGACGCGTCACGAAGTTGCGTGCCTGGGCATACGCGAGCATGGAGACCGCGAACGACACCAGAATGCTCAGGATGAAAAACATGGACTCCTCGTCGAGTGTGGGTCTGCTGTGTCGTACGTCGCGTGCCGGCGCGAGTTTCATCGTGCGTCTGGCTCCGCGCCAGCCCGACCGATAGCTTCCCGCCGACCTCTTCCCGTTGCAGGCGTCGCCATGATCACGCTTCGCGTCACCCGTCACGATCGGAACGAGCAGCTGCTCGCCGACTGCCAGAGCGCGGTCGTCCCGGCGCGCGGCGAGGTCCTGCAACTCGACACGGTCGAGGCCGACGGATCGATGAGCCGGCCGAGCACCTTGTGGCGCGTCGTGGCGGTCACGGTGCACGTGCCGTCGCTCCACTCGTCCGCGCCGCTGGACGGCAGCCCGCTGCGCGTCCGCACGGTGGAGGTGAGCGTCCTGCCGGACGTCTCCCTGCTGCCCGCGCTGCATCACGCGGAAGCAAAGGTGCTGTCCGAGTCGCGCATGTGACACGATGGTGATGACGGCGCCCTGCCTCCGACCCATCCGGCTCGCTAGCTTTCGCGCGTGACCCGCTCTTCCCTGCCCACGTCGCCCGACGCGATCCGCGATCGCCCGTTGCGTGCGTCGGGCGAGCTGCAGCGCGTCAGCAACGTGCTGCCCGAGCACCTCGCCGCCTGGCAACTTCCTCCCCAGTGGCAGTGGGGCGCCGAAGGAATCTGGGAGGATCACCGCCACTTCCAGGAGGTGATCGACGCCCTGGGGCGGTCCCTCTCGCTCGTGAGTGCGCCGAATCAGGAACACGCGGGGTGGATCGAGGCGGAGGCGCGGGCGCTCGCGCACCGCAACCACCCGGCGGTGCCGACGACGTACCACTACTGGTCGGCGAACTCGGACAGCCGGCGCGGCCCCGGCTATCTGCGCCGCTGGATCTCAGGCGAGACACTCGGTGCCAGACTCGCGCGCGCGGGCGCCGACGACGTGCCAGCCGTGCTGCGCGTCATGCGCGAGATCGGGTCGACGCTGTCGTACCTGCACGATGCGGGCAGCGTGCACGGCGCCGTCTCGCTCGACAACGTGCTCACCTCCCCGATGGGCCGGCTCTGGCTGCTCGGCTGGCAATGGGCGGTTCCACTCCCGAGCATCCCGGACTCGCTTGCCCCCGATGTGACCGGAATGCCCCTGCCTCCCGAGTGGGGCAGCCGGTGGCTGCCGTCGATGGCGAGCGATCAGTGGCAGCTCGCCGCCATGTGCTTCACCGCGCTCACGGGCGAAGCGCCGCCGCGCGACGACATTCCGCCGCTCGCCCTCGTGCGTCCCGACGTGCCGCCGTCGGTGGCGGTCGTGCTCGACAAGGCGTTGCAGATCCAGCCCGGACAGCGGTATCCCACCGTCGCGGCCATGGTCCGGGCGATGGATCGCGTCGTCGGCAGCAGGACGGTGCTCACGCTGAGCGGCGAGAGCATGGCGGCGTCGCGCGAATCGCCCGAGGTGCGGCTCCGCTGGGCACTCGCCGACGACTACGAGGTGATCTCTCCGCTCGGCGCGGGCAGCTTCGGATCGGTGTGGCGCGTGCGCGATCTTTCGCTCGGGCGCGAGGTGGCGCTCAAGCTGCTGCATCCACACATCGCCCGTGACGAGCGCGCCGTCGGCCGCTTCCGGCGCGAGGCGCGACTCGCCGCGCAGCTCGCGCATCCATCGATCGTCCCGATCTACGACTGGGACAGTCGCGGCGACGTCTCCTGGTATACGATGGAGCTGGCGGAGGGCGGCTCGGTGGCTGACCTCGTCGCGCTCAGCGGCGCGCGCCCACTCGCGGAAGTTGCGCCGCAGATCGACGAAGTCCTGAGCGGGCTCGCCGCCGCGCATGCGATCGGCATCGTGCATCGCGATCTCAAGCCCGAGAACATCCTCATCGATCGTTATCGCCGGTGGCGCATCGCCGACTTCGGCATCGCGAACCCGGCGGGCGAGGAACTGACCGGCGCATCCGGCACACCTGCCTTCTCGCCCCCCGAACAGCTCCTCGGCGAGCCGCAGGAGGCGACGGCCGATTGCTTCTCCCTCGCGGCGATCGTGGCGTTCGTGCTGAGCGGTGCGCCGCCCTTCGGCGAGGCGGACAGCAAGACGATCCTGGCACGAGAGCTCTCGGGGCAACTCGACATCTCGCCGTATGCGCCGGAGATCGGGACATGGCTCCAGCGGGCCCTCGCCTCCGATCCGGACGCGCGCTTCGCCGATGCGACGTCGATGCAGGAAGCGTGGCGCGAGGCGGCGGGCGCCGTGCTGGAACGCGAGCGGCGCGTGCCGTGGTGGCGGCGGCTGTTCGGCAGCGAGGAGGGAAGCGAGAGCTGGTGGCGCGAGGATACGTCGGCCACGAAGTGACCGCGCACGCAAGCTGCAGTCGATGCGCCGCATGACCTTCCGCTCGATCAATCCAGCGACCGGCCAGACGCTCGCCGAATTTCCCGCGCACACCCCCGAGCAGGTCGAAGCCTCGCTCGCGCGTGCCGCCGATGCAGCATCACGCTGGCGCCGAACGGCCGTGGCTGACCGGGCCGCCGTCGTGTCGCGGCTCGGCGCGCTGCTCGACGCGGAGAAGGAGCGAATCGGCCGCATGATGACACTCGAGATGGGCAAGCCCATTCGCGCGGCGATCGAGGAGGCGGCGAAGTGCGCGCTCGCCTGTCGCTACTACGCCGAGCACGGGCCGGCGTTCATCGCGGACGAGCCGGTGCCCGATCAGGACCATCGCTCGTTCGTCGCGTACGATCCGCTCGGTGTCGTGCTGGCGGTGATGCCGTGGAACTTCCCCTTCTGGCAGGCCATCCGGTTCATGGCGCCGGCGCTCGTCGCCGGCAACGTCGGGCTCCTCAAGCACGCGTCGAATGTGCCGCAGTGCGCGCTGGAGCTGGAGGAACTGGTGGCGCGCGCCGGCGCGCCGGCCGGGGTGTTCCAGACGCTGCTCATCGGCAGTGATGCCGTCGCGGGCGTGGTGTCCGATGCCCGCGTGGCGGCCGCGACGCTCACCGGCAGCGAGGGCGCCGGCAGCAGCGTCGCCACCGTGGCCGGCAATCATCTCAAGAAGATGGTGCTGGAGCTGGGGGGCAGCGATCCGTTCATCGTCATGCCGAGCGCCGACCTCGATCGTGCCGCGGAGACCGCGGTGAAGGCGCGCACGATCAACAACGGTCAGAGTTGCATCGCCGCCAAGCGGTTCATCGTGCACGCGGACGTCTACGATGCCTTCCTCTCGCGCTTCACCACCGGCATGCAGGCGCTCACGGTCGGTGATCCACTGGATCCCTCCACGCAGCTCGGGCCGCTCGCGACGGCAAAGCTGGCCGAGGAGCTCGAAGGCCAGGTGGCCGCATCGGTGGCGCTCGGCGCGCGGCTGCTCTGCGGCGGCGCACGTACGACGGCCGGCGCCGCATGGTTCCCCGCCACGGTGCTCGTGGACATCCCCGAGAACTCACCCGCCTTCCGCGACGAGCTATTCGGCCCCGTCGGCTGCGTCTTTCGGGCGCGCGACGTCGACGACGCGATTCGGATCGCCAACGCGACGCGGTTCGGGCTCGGCTCCTCCGCCTGGACGACGGTGCCCGCGGAGCAGGAGCGCTTCGCCCGCGAGATCGATGCGGGTAGCGTGTTCGTGAACGACATGGTGGTCTCGGACCCGCGCTTTCCCTTTGGCGGCGTGAAGTCGTCCGGTTACGGGCGCGAGCTGTCCGCGCTGGGGCTGCGCGAGTTCACGAACATCAAGACGGTCCGGATACGGACGGCCTCCGGCTCGCACGAGGGGCACACCGAATAGAGCGGGCGTGCCGCGAACGGCGTGACGGCGTTGGCAGTGACGGTTCACGGTTCACGGTTCACCGGCCGTTCTGAGCGTCACGCGTACGGTCGTCCCCCGTCCGATCTCCGACTCGATCGCCACCTCCCCGCCCCACCCTTCCACCAGCCGCCGCGTGATGGCGAG
>DASSIC010000689.1:0-2234 GCA_035692325.1 Gemmatimonadaceae bacterium
CGAAGGGCTCACGATGCGCTACGCCGATCTCTTCCTGCGCCGTGCCGGACTGCCCGTGCAGGATTCCACGCTGCTCTCGCATGTCGCGGCGCTCGTCGGCCGCTACCTCGGCAGCCCGGGCAATGCGCGCTTCCCGGCGGAGCAGATCAGTCGCGTCGCCTACAACGCCGAACCCGGCTCGCTCGGCGATTACAGCGCGAGCGTCCATCTCGTGGGGGAACTGCTCGGCAACGTGCTGGATCTCGTGATTCGCGACGCCACCGCCAACAGACGCTCGATGGACGACGTGATGCGTCTGATGCTCGAGCGCTACTCGGGTGAGCGTGGATTCTCGGGGCGTGACGTGGAGCGCGTGGTGACGGAGGTGTGCGGCTGTACCACCGCGCATGCGATATTCGACGCGCACGTGCGGGGAGCGGCGCCGATCGACTTCGATCGATGGCTGGCGCTGGCGGGGCTGCGCACGGTCGTCACGCGTGCGCCCGCGCTGGAGCGAGACGGACGGCCGCAGGTGGATCTCCGCGTCCGCGCGTGGCAGCCGCCATCGGGGGGCCCGCTGCGCATGATCGTCACCGATCCCTCGAGCATTTGGGGACGCGCGGGATTGCACAGCCGCGATCGACTGACGTCGATCAACGGGCGGCCGGTGACGAGCTGGCCCGACGTGCGCGCACTGCTCGTCAACGCGCGCATGGGCGACACGCTGCGGTTCGAGATCGCTCGACCCGACGGTCCGTTCCGGACGGCCGTGGTGATGCGCGGCTACGAGCGACCGGTGGTGCGCATCGAGGAGATCCCGGATGCGACCGCGCGGCAACGCGCGGTACGAGCAGGTTGGCTCGCCCGTGCGTCGACGCCGTGATCCGCCCACAACAGCTCAGGACGAGCGGCGTCCCTCGATGCGTGCAACCGCCTCCGCCGCCAGGCCGCGCAGCGTCCCCATCTCGGCCGGAGTGAAGGTCCGCTCCTCGAGCCCGACGACGCAGAGATTGCCGAGCACGAAGCCGCGCGACGAGATGAGCGGCACACCGGCGTAGCAGCGCACACCGTCCTGCGTGACCAGCGGATTGGTCGCGTGCTCGGGGTGCTGCGGCGCGTTCTCGACGACGAACGCATCGCGCGTGCGCACCGAGGTGGCACAGAACGACCACTCCACCGGATGACCGCGTGTCTCGCCGAGCCAGAGGCCGTCGATCCCGTGTGACGCGGCGACATGCAACGCCTCATCGAGCACGACGCTCACCAGCGATACCGGAAGAGCGAGCGACTCGGCCGCACGCGCCGCCACCTCGGAGAGAATGGGATCCACCTCATCGGAGAGGAGGCCGAGCTCGGCGATCTCCTGCAGGCGCGCGGCATCGTGAATCGGATCGGGATGCTGCGTCATGCGCGCGCTCCGGTCTTGGTCGCGGCGGCGCGCGCCGCGAGCTGGTTGTAGGTGCGCAGGCGGATCGTGATCGAGCGCGCTACCGTCGCCGCGGCGCCACCCTGGCTCGCGAGCGACCGAGCGACGCGTTCGAGATCCGTCGTCGTGCTCACGGCACCGGGCGCGAGGCCGGCGAGAGCACAGGCGTCGGACCACACGGATTGTCCGCGCTCCGATCCGAACACGCGATGCAGTGAGGCGAGAGCATCCGATTCCGTCGGAGCCCCGAGCTCGTAACCCGGCACGCGCGCTGGCGTCGAGTGAGGTAACACCGTGGTTCGTCGGTTGGATGGTGAGGATGAGCGCGCAACAAATCGTTCTTCGAAGCGTAACGGAATGAACCGCCGGAAAGATCCCGAATCGTACGCTTTTTGCCGAACCCGCCATCCGGAACGACCACCGTCGTCGCCCTGGAGGCAATCATGATCCGCGTCCGGCACGTCCTGCTGCTCGTCCTCGCCGCCGCCTGCAACGAGAAGATCGCCGGGCCGGTGACACCGGTCCCCGTCACGCGCGACGTCCAGCCCGCCGATCAGGGGCCGCCACCACCACACCAGTTCGGTCCCGACAGCTACCGCATCGGTGTCTTCACTGGCGAGGGCACGACCAAGCCCGGGCTCTCGTGCGACAAGACCACGAAGACCGTGCGCGAGTGCACCGGCTTCCTCGCGAGCGCGGTGGACGGTACGCTGCTCGACGTCACGCTCACGCTGCCGATCGGCGCGACGAGGCCGATTCCGCTCGTCGTGCTGATTCACGGATACGCCGGGAGCAAGAACAGCTCGGGCGACCTCGTGCCGCCGTTGCT
>DASSIC010000690.1:0-2531 GCA_035692325.1 Gemmatimonadaceae bacterium
GAAGACCACGCTGATGCGCATCGCCTTCGGGATGGTGCGTCCGGACGTCGGGCGCATCAGCCTCGACGGTCACGACCTGCAGCTTCACTCGCCGGCGGACGCCATTGCCCTCGGGATTGGAATGGTCCACCAGCATTTCACCCTCGTGCCAGCGATGACGGTGGCGGAGAACATCGCGCTGGGTGGGCACGGACGGTTGCACCGGGAGGATGCCGTCGCCGCAGTGCGCCGCATCGCGGACGCCACCGGCTTCGCACTCGATGCCGACGCGCGGGTGGAGGACCTGCCCGTCGGCGCGCAGCAGCGGGTCGAGATCGCAAAGGCACTCGCGCGCCGCGCGCGAATCATCGTCCTCGACGAGCCGACCGCGGTGCTCGCGCCTGCGGAAGCCGACGACTTGCTGCGATGGCTGCGAAGCTACGTCGCCGAGGGCAATGCCGCCGTCCTCATCACGCACAAGCTGCGCGAGGCGCTTGCCATTGCCGACGATGTGACCGTGCTTCGGCACGGGCGCGTGCGGTACGCCGGCGGCGCCGCGGAGGCGTCGACTGCGTCGGTGACCGAAGCGATGCTCGGATCGGACGTCTCGCGACTCGGCCTGTCACCCACAAGCGCCCCGCCCGTCGGCGAGGAGGAAATCTTCCGCGCGGACAAACTCTCCCTGCGCGACGAGCGCGGGGTCATGGTCGTGCGGGACGCCTCTTTCGTGGTGCGCGCCGCCGAGATCGTGGGCGTCGCGGGGGTTGAGGGGGCGGGCCAGCGTGAGCTGCTGCGCGCGCTCGCGGGCCGTCACGAGGTCGCAGGCGGGCGGCTGGTGCGTCCGGCCGCGGTTGGCTTCGTTCCGGAGGATCGGCATCGCGATGCCGTGCTGCTCGACCGCCCGCTCGTGGAAAACGTCGCGCTGCGCGGGGCCGGGTCGAGGCGCGGAATCATGGCGTGGTCGACCCTGGAGTCCCGCACTGCGACGCTGCTGCAGCACTACGACGTGCGCGCCGGCGACTCCCGCGCGCTCATGCGCACCCTGTCCGGCGGCAACCAGCAGAAGCTCGTGCTCGCGCGCGAGATGGATGCGATCGACGAGACTGTCCTCACACCACAGGCGATCGTTGCGGAGAATCCCACGCGGGGCCTCGACGTGCGAGCCACGGCGGACGTTCATGCCCGCCTTCGCGCCGCGCGCGATCGCGGCGCGGCCGTGGTGGTGTACTCGAGCGATCTCGACGAAATCCTGTCGCTCGCATCGCGTGTGCTCGTCGCATACGCAGGCACGGTACGGGAGGTAGCGCCAGATCGCGAGGCCGCTGGACGCGCTATGCTCGGGCTCTCGTGACCGGTCTCGTCAGGAATCACCGCGGATGCGCAGCCGCCTGATGGCCGCGATGCCGAGCGCAGGGCCGAGCGCGAGCACCGGAAAGGCGTAGCGCCATCCGAGATGGCCGGCGACGACCGGCACGAGCTGCAGCGTCAGGGAGGTGAGCAGAAACCCGATCGACGTCTGCAGCGTGAGGGCGGTGCCCGTTGCATGCGGCGCCACGACCCGAGTCACGAGCGTGGAAAACTGTGCACTGTCCGCGATGACCGCGATGCTCCACAGCACCAGCAGCGGGACGAGCAGCAATGGTGATTGGCCGAACACCACCGGCGTGAGCAGCGCGCAGCTTCCGCTCACCGCCATGGCACCGATGACGAGTCGAACGTAGCCTACGCGATCGGCGAGCTCGCCGCCCACGACGCACCCTACGGCGCCGGTCGCCATCACCACGAAGGACAGCATCGCCACCCATGCTGTCGTCGAGGGATCCGTCGCCGATGCGCCGCGTGCGACAGCACTCGCCGTGAGGAAGCTCGGAATCCAGATCCAGCATGCGTACAGCTCGAGCATGTGCCCCGAGTAGCCGCCGAGCACCTGACGATAGCCCTTGTTTCGCCACACGGTGCCGACGAGCGCCAGGTCGAACGGCCGGCGCGGGAAGGGCGCCGGCCCGTCGTGGTAGAGCAGGGCAACGAGGAGCGCGGCCATGAGCGCCGTCGCCGACGCGACGAGCACGACCTGTGAAATGCCAGCCCCGGGAAATGCATGCACGAGGTAGGGCACCGCCTTTCCGATCGTCAGGGCTCCAACCACTACCCCGATCGCCAGACCACGCCGCGCGCGAAACCACGTCGCGGCCATCTTCATCGCCGGCGGATAGACGCCGGCGAGAAATACGCCGGTGAGCGCACGGCAGGCGAGTGCCGTGCGATAACCCGGAGCGACGAGCAGCAGCGCGTTGGCGCATGCCGCCGCGACCGCCGAGATGCTGAAGTAGGCGCGAGACGGAACGACGTCGGCGAGGTTCAACAGTGCGGCGAGGGCGGTGCCGGCCACGAACCCCAGCTGCACGATGGTACTCAACCACCCCGCCTCAGACGGCGAGAGCCCCCAACGCAGCGCGAGTTGCGGGGCCACCGCGTTCGCCGCGAACCAGACCGACATGCCGAGCAGCTCGGCAATCGCAACGAGCACCAGCATTCGCCAGCGGCGAGGATCC
>DASSIC010000691.1:0-2259 GCA_035692325.1 Gemmatimonadaceae bacterium
CACGTCCGGCGCCATGGCGATCGCGAGACCGCCCAGCAGCTGGATGCGCTCGGCGATCGTGTCCACCAGCGCGGCCTGCTCCTCGTAGTGCTTGTCGAACAGCAGGTGCAGCGAGTAGAAGGTGTGACCGGACACCTGCCAATGATGCTTCTTGTACAGGTCGCGCAGGCACATCGTGTCGGCGAGCACCTGATTGAGCGCCGAGACGCTCGCCTTGCACACCTTCTCGCTGAGCCCGTTGGGGATGCGCGTGATGGTACCGAAGGCCTGGATCTCGTGGCCGCGCTGATTGGTGATCGGGCGCGCGTCGTCGCGCGCGGCCTTCGCGGTGGCGTGTACTTGCGTGCGGCCACGGCGGGCGGAAGCGGAGCGGGGAGAGGGGGACATGGTAGTGCGTGGTGAAGGTGGAGTCCGGCTGCGGACGCGAAATCCGGGTGCAGGATGTGCGCCGCGAATCGGGCCACTGTGGAACGGTCGATGCGACGCTTGCGCCGCCCGAGGAGGACGCCATGCCCAACACCACTCGAGAGGAATCGCGCCGCGCGCTGCGACAAGCCGCGGTGCCGCTGTCGGGAAAGGAGGGTGCCGCTGCCGACGTCGCGGCGATCGTGAACCGTATCGGCGACGCCCGCATCGTGCTGCTCGGCGAGGCATCGCACGGCACGCACGAGTTCTACGCGCTGCGCGCCGCCATCACCCGCCGCCTGATCGAGACGCGCGGCTTCCGCGCCGTCACCATCGAAGGTGATTGGCCGGACAGCCGCCGCGTCGACCGCTACGTCCGCGCGCAGAGCGACGAGGAAGATGCGTCGGCCGCGCTGGCCGGCTTCCGCCGCTTTCCGCAGTGGATGTGGCGCAACACCGTCGTGCGCGACTTCGTGAGCTGGATGCGCGCGCGCAACGTGAAGCTGCCGCCGCGCGAGCACTGCGGCTTCTACGGCCTCGATCTCTACAGCCTCCACGCCTCGATCGACGCCGTGCTCCGCTACCTCGAGCGCGTCGATCCCGCCGCGGCCGAACGGGCACGCGAACGGTATTCATGCTTCGAGGCCGTCGGCCACGATGACCCGCAGGCATACGGCTACGTCGCCAGCCGCAGGGTCGCCGACACGTGCGAAGACGACGTCGTCCGCCAGCTCGCCGAGCTGCGCCACTGCGCCGACGACTACCGCGCGCTCGACGGTGACGTCGACGCCGACGACTTCTTCTCGGCCGAGCAGAACGCGCGGCTTGTGAAGAATGCCGAGCGGTACTATCGCGCCATGTTCCGTGGACGGGTGTCGTCGTGGAACCTGCGCGACACGCACATGGTGGAGACGCTCGATGCCGTGATCGCGCGCCTGGAGCAGGAGGGGGAGCGCGCGCGCGTCGTCGTCTGGGCGCACAACTCCCACCTCGGCGACGCCCGCGCGACGGCGATGGGACGGGGCGGGGAGATCAACGTCGGGCAGCTCGTGCGCGAGCGCCACGGCAGCGACGCCTGCCTGGTGGGTTTCACGACGTACACCGGCACCGTGACCGCAGCGCACGACTGGGACGAACCTGCCGGCCGACGCGACGTGCGCCCCGGACTCCCGGAAAGCATCGAGGCGTTCTTCCATTCCATCGACGTGCCGAGCTTCCTGCTCGACCTCCGCGAGCCCTCGGCCCGGTTCGCGGTGGACCACGACTTCCTCGAGCGCGCGATCGGCGTGATCTACCGGCCGGAGACGGAGCGCATGAGCCACTACTTCGACGTGGATCTCGCGAAGCAGTTCGACCTCGTGATCCATCTCGACGAGACCACCGCGCTCAAGCCGCTGGAGCGGCACGCGGTGTGGGAGGCGGGAGAGATTCCGGAGACGTATCCGAGCGCTCTGTAACGTGGGACGTGGGACGTCGGACGTCGAACGTCAAACGTCCCACGTTCAGAAGGGCGAGAACGTCACCGCCGGCCCATTCGCCGTCGGCACGACGGAGAACTTGAGGAGCGTGCGGTCGAAGCGGTTGTCGGGATGCGCGTGGCTGTACGACACCACTTTGTATCCGGCGAACACCCCCCTGAACGCGCCGGCGAACACGTCGCTCGCCCAGTGCTGGTCGAGCTGGATGCGCACGAGACCTGGGAGCATCCCGGCGGCGAACAGCACCGGAGCCACGAAGGGCGTCGCGCCCGCATGGCGGCGATGGAGCTCCATCGTCAGCACGGTGGCGACAGCCATCCCCGACGACGTGTGGATCGACGGGAACGAGCGATGGCGGAATCCGTCCTCGCCGCGC
>DASSIC010000692.1:0-7206 GCA_035692325.1 Gemmatimonadaceae bacterium
TTCATGGTGGAGATGGCCGAGACGAGCGCCATCCTGCACACGGCGACCCGCCGCAGCCTCGTGCTGCTGGACGAGATCGGCCGGGGCACGAGCACCTACGACGGCGTGTCGATCGCGTGGGCGGTGAGCGAACATCTGCACGAGCGCGTGGGCTGCAAGACGATCTTCGCCACGCACTACCACGAGCTGGTCCAGCTGGCGGATGAATTAGGAGCAGTGCGCAACTATAACGTCGGAGTGCGCGAGGTCGGCGACCAGATCCTCTTTCTCCACCGGTTGCAGCCGGGAGGCGCCGACCGCTCGTATGGCATCGAGGTCGGACGGCTGGCGGGGCTTCCGGCGGGCGTGATCACCCGCGCCCGCGAGGTACTCGCGCTGCTCGAGGGCGAAGCGGAGCATCTCGTGCCAGCGCTCGCTCCATCGTCCGCCCGTCGCGGGCGGTCCGCCGGCGTCCAACAGGGCGATCAGCTCGGGCTGTTCGCGGCACAGCCGCACGAAGTCGTCAGCCGGCTGCAGCGCGTGGACGTCGACACGCTCACACCACTTGCCGCCCTGCAACTGGTGGCCGAGCTTGCCGAGCGCGCGCGCACATGAGCGCCGCAGGGAGAGGGGGCTTCCCGATGCGCCGGCTCGACACCGCGGGCTACATTCCGCCCATGTCGCTCCCGCTCCGTCACCGACTGCTCTTCATGCTGCTCGCGGCCTGCACCCTCACGGCCTGCGCGGACCACGAGACCTCCCAGAAGGTCGCGCAGGCGTTCCAGGCCGGCAACGCCGCGCCGGACGAGGTACCGAAGATGCTCAACACCGAGCTGCCGTTCCGGTATCCCGCGGCGCTCTATGCGCGCAAGGTGCAGGGCAACGTGACGCTGCGGCTGCGCATCGACCGTGACGGCCAGGTGAGCGCAGATTCGACGCGTATCGAGGAATCGAGCGGCTACGGAGCGCTCGACTCGGCCGCCGTGAAGGGCTCCCAGGAACTCCATTTCATCCCCGCCAAGCTTCGCGGTGAGCCCATGCCGGTGACGATTCTCTTTCCCGTCTACTTCCGTCATCCGGATGCACATGCGCTTCCGGGCGACACGATCCTCAAGCGCGGCGCAGCAGCGCCGCAGGACAATCCATGAGCGCGCCCGCGACATCCGCGGCCGGCACGATGCGTAATGCCCGCCCGTACGAGAACGTGCTGGAGACGATTGGCTGGACGCCGCTCATCCGGCTCAACCGCGTGACGCGCGGCACCCGCACCCCGGTGTACGGGAAGGCGGAGTTCTTCAACCCTGGCGGTTCGGTGAAGGACCGCATCGGACTGCCGATCATCGAACGGGCGGAGCGTGAAGGGCGGCTCAAGCCGGGGGGCACGATCGTCGAGGGGACGAGCGGCAACACGGGGGTGGGGCTGGCGATCGCCGCGGCGCTGAAGGGCTACAAGTGCATCTTCACGATGCCGGACAAGATGTCGCAGGAGAAGGTGCGCCTGCTGAAGGCGTTCGGTGCGGAAGTGATCGTCACCCCGACCGCCGTGGCACCGGACCATCCGGACAATTACGTGATGATGGCGAAGCGCATCGCCGAGGAGACGCCCAACGCGATTCTGGCGAACCAGTTCTACAACGACGCGAACCCGGAAGCGCACTACGCAACCACGGGCCCCGAGCTGTGGGAGCAGAGCGAGGGGCGCATCACGCACTTCGTAGCAGCAGCGGGCACCGGCGGCACGATCACCGGTGTCGCCCGCTATCTCAAGGAACGGAACCCAAAGATCCAGATCATCGCCGGGGATCCGCAGGGGTCGATCCTGGCGGAGCTCTGGCGCAGCAAGGGGAAGCACAAGATCGACGGCGCGCCGTACAAGGTCGAAGGCATCGGCCAGGACAAGCTGCCCGGCACGCTCGACTTGTCGCTCGTCGACGAATACCGCACGGTGAGCGACCGCGATTCGTTCGCGATGGCGCGGCGGTTGACCCGCGAGGAGGGCCTCTTCGTCGGTGGGTCGGCGGGGCTGATCGCACATCTCGCGCTGCAGGTGGCGCGCGAGATCGACGACCCGGATGCGTTCGTGGTGACCTTCCTCTGCGACACCGGCGAGCGGTACCTCTCCAAGCTGTTCAACGACGAGTGGATGCGGGAGAACCAGCTGCTCGAGCCGGACCGTGTGACGCTGGGCGACCTGCTCGATCACAAGGGCGATGGCGCACCGGCGACGCTGGTGAGCGCCGCGCCAGGCCAGCTCGTGCGGCAGGCCCTGGGGCTGATGCGGCTGCACGATGTCTCGCAGCTCCCGGTGCTGGACAACGGCGAGTGTGTGGGGAGCGTGACGGAATATGCCCTCACCCAGCGCGGGCTCGAGAGCTCGCGCTTCCTGGATGCCGTCGTCGGCGAGGTGATGGACGAGGCCTTTCCGGTCGTGGATGCAGGCCAGCACGTCGAATCGGTCCAGAAGCTGCTATCGAAGGCGACGCCGGCGGTGCTGGTGCGCGAGGCGGGCACGATTCAGGGCATCGTCACGCGGAGCGACATGCTGGCGTATCTGATGGCGCGGTGAATGCGCGTTCCGCGCACTCACCGCGCGTGAACGGTGAACCGTGAACGGTGAACGGTCACTCCGGGCGCAGTAAGCATTCACCGTTCATCCTTCACGTCTCACCTGGGTTTCATGCGCATCACGGTTCTCATGGGCGGCACCTCCTCCGAGCGCGACGTCTCGCTCGCCTCCGGACTGCGCATCGCCGAGGCGTTGCGCTCCCGTGGGCACGTCGTGAAGACGGTGGACACGGCGAAGGGGCCGGTGAGCGAGACGGAAGAGCGACGGATGCTCGCCGGCGGCGTGGTGAAGACCGCACCCCCTACTCCCGAAGAGCTGGCGCGGATGAAGGCGGAGTCGGTCACCGACACGGCCGCGCGCCTGCCCAAGCGGGGGGACTGTGACGTCGCCTTCCTCGCGTTGCACGGCGGAAGTGGAGAAGACGGCACCATCCAGGCGCTGCTCGATCTGGCCGGCGTGCCATATACCGGCAGCGGTCATCTGGCGAGCGCGCTCGCCATGGACAAGGATCTCTCCAAGCACCTGCTGCGCGCGCACGGCGTGCGCACGGCGGACTGGATCATGGCGCTCGACCCCGAGAACCCGCCGAGCACTGGCGAAGTGGAGCGTGCGCTCGGCTGGCCGGTGATCGTCAAGCCATCGAAACAGGGCTCGACCGTGGGATTGTCCATCGTGAAGCAGCCGCAGGAGCTGCACGCCGCGATCGCCGAAGCGTTCAAGCACGACGACGAAGTGATGATCGAACGATTCATCGCCGGTCGCGAGTTGAGCGCACCGGTGATCGGCGGTGAGGCGCTGCCGGTGGGGGAGATCATCCCGAAGCACGAGATCTACGACTACGAGTGCAAGTACACGCCGGGGATGGCCGAGGAGATCTTTCCCGCGCCATTGTCGGCGTCGGAGACGGCGGAGGTCCAGTCGCAGGCGCAGCGCGCCTTCTCGGCGCTGAAGCTCAGCGGCTGCGCGCGCATCGATTTCCGGATGACGGCCTCGGGCGAGTTCTATTGTCTCGAGGCGAATACGCTGCCCGGCATGACGGCCACGAGTCTCGTACCGCAGGGCGCAGCAGCGGCCGGGATCAGCTTTCCCGATCTGTGCGAACGCATCGCCAAGCTCGCGGTCGAGCGACCCGGCCCGGGAGCTGCCCGGCGATGACTCCGGGCCGGATCAAGCTGCCGAGCCAGACGGCGGCGCTCGCCGGGATTCCAGCGGGGATCCAGGCCATCGGGCCGTGGTGCGGGCGCCGTCAACTGTTCGTCCGCTTTGCGAGTGAAGCGGAGACGGCGACGATGTATACATCGGAGGCGCTCAAGAGCGAATTGAAGCGGCTCGCCACCCGCTCCCGCTATCACTCCATCGTGATCGCGGGACGCGATCCGCTGGCCGAAGGCGAGTACCTCGAGGCCGCGTTCAGTGACGGGGCGCCGCTGCCGGTGATGCTCGATCACGACGGACAGCGTCCGGAGGCGCTGGAGTCACTGCTCAGGTTCCTGTCGCTCGTGCAGGTGGGCGTGACGGGCACCGAGAGCGACGCGACGCAGGACCGCATGGCTGCCTCGCTCGCCCTCGCCGCGAGCAAACAGGTGAAGCACGCCCTGGTGATCATGCCGGCGCCGGAGACGAGTGACGCGCTCCTTCTGCGGATCGTCGAGCGAGCAGGGGGAGCGAGCCCGGAGACCGAGATTCTCGTCCACCCCACGATCGAGAGCATCAGCGACGCCGATCGTCGCTGGGTTCTCTGGCTCGAGCGCGCGTCACAGGTACATGGCGACGTTCGCGTGGTGCCGAGACTTCCGGCGCCGACCGGAATGCGGTAGTCTGCGGCAGCGTCGCGAGGCGGGGGCGCGAGGAACCCGCAACGCGCGCGATGGTTTGTACGTTGAAAGGATGGCGGCTTCGCCAGGCGCCTCCATAATTCGTACGGCAGCGGCATCAGTGCTGCACAGCAGCCCGAGTCTCATGGCGAATCCGACGCACTATCTCGAGCACGACACGCCTCGGCTCACCCGAGGGGTGCAGGCGCTGGTTGCGGCCAATGTCGCGATCCTGTTTCTGCAGTGGACGGTCGTGAGTGATGCCGATCTCTTCGCCACGCTCGGATTCCGTGATGCCAGCCTGCCGCGCACGCTGTGGAGCGCGCTCACCTACTCGTTCGCGCACTACGGCTTCTGGCATCTGGCCGTAAACATGTTCGCCCTCCTCACCTTCGGGCCGCGGCTCGAGTCGGTGATGGGGACGCGCGCGTTCACGCTCTACTATCTGTGGTGCGGACTCGGCGGCGCGGTCGCACATCTCCTGTTCATTCGCACCGGCGTGCTCATCGGCGCATCGGCCGCGGTGCTCGGCGTCATGTACGGCTATGCGCAGCACTGGCCCGACGACGAGATCGCCCTGTTCGGGCTCATCCCCGTGCGGGCATGGACGATGGTCGTCGTGCTGGCTGTGGCGAATCTCGCCATCGGGGTGACGGCGGCGTCCGATCTAGGTGCGGACCGCACGCTCTACCTCGCCCACCTGGGTGGCGTCGCCTTCGGATGGCTTTACCTGCGCACGCCGCCCGCGGCGAGCATCGAGCGGCTCCGGCAGCGGATCTCGCCAGCGCCCGACTATCAGGACGAGGCACCCCCGCGGGCCATTCCTCGCACGCTTCCGCGGCAGCGCACGCAGCGGGACGAGGCCGACGAGATCGTGGCGCAGAGCAAGGCCATCGCGGCGCAGCATCCCGCCGCCCGCGCGGTGGTGACCCCTGTGCGCACCTCCGGCGAGATACGCGCATCGGAGCTGGACCGCGTCCTGGACAAGATCTCGGCAGGCGGGCTGGAAAGCCTCACGGCCGACGAGCGCGCGCAGCTGGACGCGATGGCCAAGCGGCTGCGGGGCGAGAAGTAAAAAAAGAGCCCCCCGGACTTGCCGGGGGGCAGTACCGCCAGGCCGTTCTCCCGGCGGCATCGGCCGGCCCAGAGGGGACCGGCACTTTCCCAACATACGGAGCATTCCCCGTGCCGCGCTAGGGTGCGGCGCGACCTGCGTTGCGCGACAGCCGAGTTTGGCCGCGTGCGTTGCTCCGCCATGCGGCGAGAGTGCATTCTTCGTGAATGCCACGACCCGACCTGCTGGAAACCTTTCCCAACCCCTATCCGGGACGCGAGTACCTCATCGCGATGGAGTGCCCGGAGTTCACCTCACTCTGCCCGCTCGGAGGCATCGAGACGGACGCGGCCGAGTTGAAGCAGCTCGAGGGCGGCGCGCCGGATTTCGCCACGATGCACATCAACTATGTGCCGGCGCAGGTGTGCGTGGAGCTGAAGAGCCTCAAGCTCTATCTCTGGAGCTTCCGTAACGACGGCATCTTCTACGAACGCGCCGTCAATCGGATCCTCGACGACCTGTCAGAAGCGGTGAAGCCGGCCTGGATGGAGGTGGTCGGGGACTTCAACATCCGCGGTGGCATCAAGAGCGTGATCACCGCGCACGTGGGGCGGCGGGCCCAATAAGCGGGTCGCACCCAGACGCCGTTCGTCTCATGGTGACCGGGGACCCCGCCACAGAGGTCCCTGAGGGCGTGGCCAGCCGGTTACGGGGTTTCCCTTGCTGCACCGCCGGCTGCCGTCCTAGCTTTGTCGCTTCTCCTTCCCCCCACGAGAGCATTCATGTTGAGCCTACGTACGCTCGTCGGCGCCGTCGCCGCTCTGGCGCTGGTCGTCGTCGCCCCGTCGCCCGTCCGGGCCCAGGGCGTCACTACCGGAGCCCTCACGGGCACCATCACGGACGAATCCGGGCAGGGCGTCGAAGGCGCCCAGGTCCAGCTGCGCAACGCGCGCACCGGCCTGAACATCGGCACGATCAGCCGCGCCTCCGGACTGTACTCCATTCAGGGTATCGCGCCGGACAACGACTACACGATCGTCGTGCGCCGGATCGGTTACGGTCCGCAGACGCGTACGGGCGTCGTGATCCCGCTCGGCCAGACGCGCCGCGAGGATTTCAAGCTCGGTCGTGAGGCCGCTGTGCTGTCGACGGTGACCGTCACGGCGACGACCGACCCGATCATCAACGCATCCAAGTCCGGAGCGACGACGACGATCTCGGATTCGGCGCTGCGCCGCCTGCCGACGCTGAATCGCAACTTCTCCGATTTCGTGCAGCTCGTGCCGCAGGTGTCCACGACGACCGGCTACCTGTCCGGTGGCGGAGTGAACCTGCGCCAGAACGCGATCCAGATCGACGGCGCGCAGTCGGGCGACCTGTTCGGCCTCGGCACCACCGGCCAGCCGGGCTCGCAGGCCAATGCCAAGTCCATCCCGCTCGACGCAGTGAAGGAGTACCAGGTGCTGCTGTCGCCGTACGACGTGCGACAGGGAAACTTCGGCGGCCTGCTCATCAACGCGGTGACGAAGAGCGGCACGAACGAGTTTCACGGCAGCGTCTACGCGAACACGCGCAACCAGAACCTGACGCGCTCGCAGGCCTACCTCAACGACTTCTCGCAGCAGCAGTTCAGCGCGTCGCTCGGCGGGCCCATCATGAAGGACAAGCTGTTCTTCTTCGTCACGGGCGAGCTGCAGCGGCTCAAGACGCCGGCGCTCGGCGCCTTCATCGGCTCGGACGCGCCGATCGTCTCGCAGGCGTCGATCGACGGGCTGAACAACATCATGTCCACC
>DASSIC010000693.1:0-2183 GCA_035692325.1 Gemmatimonadaceae bacterium
TCTATCGCCCGTCGCAGAGCGGGATCTCGTCGCAGCTCGGCGTGCTCGCCGGCATCCGCGACATCGTCCCCTTCCATCGGCTGGAGGTCGTGCCCTTCACGGTCGCCAAGAGCTCGTCGGTGCCGATCAGCAGCGCCGCGCCCGGCGAGTCGCCGTGGGGTCGGACCCAGAAGCTGTCGGCGGGCGCCGACCTGAAGTACGGCATCACGTCGAACCTCACGCTGGACGCGACGGTGAATCCCGATTTCGGACAGGTCGAGGCGGATCCCTCGGTGGTGAACCTCAGCGCCTTCGAGACCTTCTTCCAGGAGCGGCGCCCGTTTTTCATCGAAGGCTCGGGCTTCTACAACTTCGATCTCAACTGCAGCATCGTGAACTGCAGCGGCGAAGGATTGTTCTACTCGCGGCGCATCGGGCGCGCGCCGCAGCTGTTCGGGCGCTACGCCGACGACGCGTCACCCAACGTGTCGCCGATCATCGGCGCCGCGAAGCTGACCGGACGCCTCCCCGGCGGTCTCAACGTCGGCGCGCTCGAGGCGGTGACGGGTCGCGTCGGCGGGACGCTCGACCGCACGACCGAGCCGCGCACGAGCTACACCGTGCTGCGCGCGCAGCAGGACATGCGCAATGGCGCCACGACGGTGGGGCTCATCGCCACCGGCGTGAACCGCGCGCTCGATCAGTGGACGGAGAAGTATCTGCGTCGCGAAGCGTACGTCGGTGGCGCCAACTTCCGGCACCGCTGGGGCGCCAGCCGGTACGAGCTCACCGGGAGCGCGACGAAGAGCCAGGTCCGCGGCACGCCCGACGCGATCCTCTCGACGCAGCTCAGCTCCGTGCACCTCTACCAGCGTCCCGACGGGGGACTCGTCGTCGATCCCACCCGCACGTCGCTCGGCGGCGACGCCGAGGAGATCGCGTTCGGCAAGTTCGGCGGCAGCATGGTGCACTATCAGACGAGCTGGCAGCGACAGTCGCCCGGCTTCGAGACGAACGACCTGGGCTACCTTCGCCGCGCGAACCAGCAGAGCTTCAACAACTGGCTGGGGATCAACTGGCGCACGCCGACGCGCGTGTACCGCTCGATGACGGGCAACTTCAACGCGTGGGGCTACTGGACCGCCGACGGCTTGAACACCGAGAAGGCGGTGAACACCAACTGGCACGTGAACCTCGCGAACAACATGTGGGTTCACGCCGGCACCACGCAGAGCCAGCTGCACGGCACCTATTGCGACAACTGCGCCCGTGGCGGTCCCGCGTTCCGTCGATCACCCTTCGCGAACTACAACATCGGCGTGCAGGGCGACGATCGCCGGCACGTCGTGCCGAGCTTCTGGGTCTACCGCGGGCGCGGCGACTACGGCGCTTCCCACTACGTCGAATACTCGCCGGCGGTCACGCTCATTCCGATGTCGCAGCTGCAGGTGGAGCTGAGCGCCGACTGGATGAAGAACACCGACGACTCGCAGTGGCTCGGCAACTTCACCGATGCCACCAGCGTCACGCACTACGCCTTCGCGCACCTCGAGCAGGAAACGCGCTCCCTCGGTGTGCGCCTGAGCTACACCGCGACGCCGACGCTGAGCTTCCAGCTCTACGCGGCGCCGTTCGTGAGCCGCGGTGCATACACGAACACGCGCGAGCTCAGCGCCACGCCGCGCGCCGAGCGGTACGAGGATCGCTATGCGCCGTACACCCCGCCTGCCGGCACCTCGCTCGGCTTCGACGTGCTGCAGGTTCGGTCCAACAGCGTGATGCGGTGGGAGTTCCGGCCGGGCTCCACCCTGTTCGCGGTGTGGACGCACGGGCGCGACGGGTACGATCCGACCTTCACCCCGCGCAGCTGGCGCGACGAGTACAACGACCTGTTCGCCCTGCACCCCTCCAACACCTTCCTGTTGAAGCTCGCCTACTGGATGGACTGACGGTCCAGGCAGCGCGGAGCGCAAGAAACATCCTGATCGACGCGATGTTGCTCGCGCGACGCACCGACTGTGGCGTGATTGCAGCAGTGCGCGTCCGCTGCGCGCGCTGAGCCCCGAATTGGCGCACGCAGCGCACGGCACGCGTGGTGCCCGGATTTTCGGCGCACGTCACAGGAGGAGCGCATGGCGTTGCGTGCGTGGCGCCAGTTGCCGCGTCGTCGTTCGAACATCCGTGGGATCCACCGTCTCGTCCTG
>DASSIC010000694.1:0-2503 GCA_035692325.1 Gemmatimonadaceae bacterium
GAAGCCGAGCACGTGCAGCTGGTCGAACAGCAGCTCGACGTTCGCCGGGACGTCGTCCGCGACGAGGATGAGCGGCGCGTCGGCCGGCGGAGGCGCGAGCTCGGTCATCGATTCAAGGGCGTACCGTGACGCCGAAGCTCAACGTCCACGCGTTCTCCTCCACCGATGTGGCGGCGGAGGACCGAGTGGCGCGGATCGCGGCCAGGTCGAGCGCCGCACGACCGCGGGCCAGCAGCGTACCCGCCCCGAAGGAGTAGCTCTTCTCGCTCACCTTGGCCGACGGCCCGAATCCGCCCGTGGCGAGGGTCGGTCGTGCATCGAACGGGAGGGTGCGCCAGCGCGCACCGGCGCGGAGCTGCACCGACCGACCCGCGAAGCGCGGTCCCAGCACGTCCGCGCCGACGCTCGTGTCCCATCCATCGGAGATGGGCAGTCCCGCCGAGCCGAGGCCGCGCAAATCGGTCCACTGTTCCTTGGCCGAGCGGACGGCGATGGAGGTGCCGCGAATGCCGAGATACGCCGCGCTCAGCGCGAGCCGGTCGGGGACGCGCGCGCTGCTGAGCGTCGAGTCGCCATGCTTGAGCGAGAGCGGCCCGCCGCGGCGGTACGACGCCGCGACCACGGCGTACCGGCCCGTGTAGACCTCGACGCCGCCGGAGAAGGCGTTGCCGACGTACGTGACCGTGACGGTATCCAGGATGCCCTGGTACGCCGTGCTGTCGAACTCCTGGCTGCTCGTGAGCCGGTTGTCACCGCTGATCGCGTGGCCGGCGAGCCCGAGGTGGAGCCACGGGCGCGGCGCCCACGACAGAGCGAGCCGCAGGTCGCCGATGGCCCCGTCGCTCTTGAAGGTGTTGGTGGAGTTCACCGTCGTGCCGCCCACGACCTGTGAGCCACGCGCCACCGTCTCGAACGACCGGTCGAGCAGGTTCGACACGCTCAGCCCAGCGAAGAGTGTCGGCGTGAGGGGCACGCCGGCGGCGACGAGCGGATAGCGGGCGATGGTGGAGCGATCCGACGAGCCACCCACGCGGATCGTGCGATACTCGGGCTCCGCCTGGAAGTAGAGGGCCGACGCGCCAAGGTTGATCAGCGTGGCCGGGTTGGTCACCGACAGCGGATCGATCTCGGCGAGCGAGCCACCGGTGCCGAGCGTGCGGGTGCTCATCTGGCCGGTGGGATAGCCGAAGCCCTGGGTGCTCAGCGTGCCCTGCGCGCCTGCAGCCGCGGGGAGGACCAGCAGCGCCGCGGCGGCGAGACGACGGGAGAGGGAGCGCATGATCACGGGAGGCCGAAGCCGCGACGCGGCACGTAGGTGAGCCGGAGGCGTGGGCGCACGGCGGGATCCGGCGCGTCGATCGAGTAGAAGTTGAGCTCACCCGCGCGCAACCCTTCCTCGGGTGCCCGCAGGACGAGTGCCCGGACGGTGCGCGTGGTTCCCACCGACCGCCAGGACCGCACGATCCGCACGATCTCGAGGTCTCGCTGTCCACTCTCGCGCGGAATGAGCCGCAGCGTGTCGACGTGAAAGACGGCGAGTGCCGGCGAGCCGAGAAACTGCGAGGCAGTGAAGATGTCCGTGACGGCCGGGCCGGCGACCACCGGATGCGTGATCAGCGTGAGCGTGTCCTGATTACCGCCGGCGAAGCGCGACGGCACCTGCGTGAGCTGCAGCGAGGCGCGGACGATCTGCACCGAGTCGAGCACGATCGCCGGGATCTCGAACTGCATGTACGTGCGCGCCCCGGCGATGCCGCCGATCGCCGTGCGATCGGACGTCGGCGCCGGCAGCGCCCCCGCGGCGTGCAGGGGGTAGAATGCCAGGCTCGAGGCGATCGACGCATCGGTCGCCGGCGTTCTGGAGTTCAGGAAGACCGTATCCGGCTTCACCGTCGTATCGGCCGACACGCGGAACCGGATGCGCGGCGTGAAGGTGGTGCCGACGACGAGCAGCGACGTGGACTGCGGTGCCCGCATGCGCAGCCCGATGCGCAGGTGCTTGCCGTTGCGCACCTTGTCGAGCACCACGGCGTTGGTGATCGGCAGGCGCAGGGTGTCCTTCACGTCCGCCACCTGATACGTCGCCGAGCCGATGCGCCGGTCGTCGCGGAAAAGCGGCAGCAGCGTCGCGGGGACCGTGTCGGCCGCCGTCGTGTCCACGTCGAAGGCGTCGATCGTGATCGGCACCGTCGGCTTCTGGAAGGTCGTGTCCACCTGGAACAGGAACGCCGCACTGTCCACGAACGCGATCAGGCTGTCCGGCTGCGGCGACGGCGGCAGGAAGGTGGTCGGCGTCAGCGTGTCGAAGCGCGCGATGATCCGCACGTCGGCCGTGTCGCCACGCGCCACGAGCGCGAGGTCGCGCGTCTCGCCGAGCAGCGGGAAGCCGGTGAAGGTGGTGTCGAGCACCACCGCGCCGGTGAGCACCGTGTCGCGCAGCGCTGCGCTCTGGTCGGTGCACAGCTCGGGACAGGCGAGCGAGCTGGTGACCTGCTCCGAGCAG
>DASSIC010000695.1:0-2391 GCA_035692325.1 Gemmatimonadaceae bacterium
ACGCTCTGGAAGGCCGTCGGCGCGGTGCACGGCTGGCCGTCGGCCGATCTCTTCTCGCGCTATCCCTGAACGCGCGGTTCCAACCATCACCGGGTCCCGGGCGTCCAATCAGGCGAGCGTTTCCGCCGACACCCACCCACCGTCGTCATGCCCGCCACGCCCATCCGGCTCGCCCATCGCGCCGTCGCCGCGCTCGTCCTCGCCCTGCCCGCTGCCGCGCAGGTCCCCGCCGCCGCCACCACTGAGCACGTCGTTCCGTCAGTGCTCGCCACCCGCCGCACCTCCCCCGTCGCTGTTGACGGCAAGCTCGACGACGCCGCATGGGCCGCCGCGACGCCGATCACCCAGCTCCGGCAGAGCCGCCCCGACGAGGGCGCGCCCGCCACGCTCGCGACCGAGATCCGCATCCTCTACGACGACGACGCGCTCTACGTCGGCGCGCGCATGAGCGAGCCGATGGGTGCCGCCGGCATCCGCGCCCCGCTCGCGCGGCGCGACCAGCTGCTCGCCGCCAACGGCAACAACGGCTCGTTCAACTCGCTCACCACCGACAAGCTCGCCGTCGTCCTCGATCCCTACCACAACCACCTCGACGAGGTGTGGTTCGAGATCAATCCGGCCGGCGTGCGCGGCGACCAGTTCAACGGCGATCCGTCGTGGGATCCGGTCTGGGAGGGCGCCACGCAGGTGACGGCCGATGGGTGGACGGCCGAGCTCCGCATCCCGTACTCGCAGCTCCGCTTCTCGAGCCGCGACGTCCAGACGTGGGGGCTGCAACTCTGGCGCTTCGTCGACCGGCTCAACGAGCAGGACCAGTGGTCCTTCCGCAAGCGCAACGAGAGCGGCGGCCCCGCCTACTACGGGCATCTCGAGGGGCTCGCCATCGCGAAGGTGCCGAGGCAGGCCGAGCTGCTGCCGTACGTCGTGTCGCGCGGGCAGTTCAAGTACGCCGAGCCGGACGACCCGTATCACAGCCGCACGCGGACGAAGCTCAACGCGGGCGCCGACATCAAGTACAACCTGACGTCGAGCCTCACGCTCGACGCCACGATCAATCCCGACTTCGGCCAGGTCGAGGTGGACCCGGCGCTGCTCAACCTCTCCGCCTATGAAGTCGCGTTCGACGAGAAGCGCCCCTTCTTCATCGCGAACCGCAGCGCGTTCAGCTTCGGTGGCCTGAGCTGCATCAACTGCAACAACACGTCGAGCCTCAGCGCCTTCTACTCGCGGCGCATCGGACGTCCGCCGCAGCTCAACGGCCTCGTCGGCAACTCCGCCGCCTACGCCGACATGCCGGACGAATCGACGATCCTCGGCGCCGCCAAGATCACCGGCCGCACCAACAACGGCTACACGATCGGCCTCATGGACGCCGTCACGAGCAAGGAGACGGCGCGCTATCTCACCGCCCTCGGCGCGCCGGAGAAGGCGCAGACCGTGGAGCCGCTGTCGAACTACTTCGTGGGCCGAGTGAAGAAGGAGCTGCGCGGCGGCGCCACGACCGTCGGTGGCATCGTCACCTCGGCCGTGCGCGCGCTCGAGGGCGACACCGTGCTCACCGACCGGCTGCGCGACAACGCGACCGCGGTGGGAGTGGACTGGAGCCACGCCTGGAGCAATCGCGTCTACCGCTGGCGCGGGACGCTCATGGCGTCCGACGTCCGCGGCTCGCCGCAGGCGATGGCGTTCACGCAGCGCTCGCCCACGCACTACTACCAGCGTCCGGATCGCGACGTCGCGTCGGACGGGCTCTTCTCCACCCGCTACGACACGACCGCCACCTCGATGCGCGGGTACGGCCTGTACACCCGGCTCGCCAAGGAGAACGGCAACTGGATCTGGGAGCTCCAGCAGAACTGGCGCAGCCCCGGCTTCGAGGTGAACGACCTGTCGATCATCAGCCGGGTGGACTACCGCTGGATGAACGGCAACCTCGCGCGGCAGTGGGTGACGCCGGGTCGCTTCTATAGGAGCGCGTTCCTGAGCTACGGCGGTCAGGCGCAGTTCAACTACGACGGCGACCGCACGGACCTGGAGCAGTACGCGTTCAACAGCATCGAGTTCAACAACTACTGGGTGATGCGCTCGTACTGGGGGCGCACCCACAACTCGCTCGACGATCGCCTGACCCGCGGCGGTCCCGTCGTCGGCGGCGTGGGGTACGACTACTACCAGCTCGGCGTGTCGACCGACCCGCGCGGCCGCGCCGTGTGGAACGTGCAGAACGGGTACTCGGTGGGGTTCGACGGCACGCGGAGCTGGAGCTTCACGCCCGGCGTGGCGATCAAGCCGGCGGGCAACATCTTCGTGCAGCTCTCGCCGCGCTGGAACTGGTCGCAGGATGGCGCGCAGTACGTGACGACGGTGAAGGATCCGACCGCGACAAGTTTC
>DASSIC010000696.1:0-3443 GCA_035692325.1 Gemmatimonadaceae bacterium
AGCAACGCGGTGTTCCTCGTGGTCTACCCAGGGGAGTACCCGGCACTGCAGGGTACGCTAGGCAGGTTGCGTGCTCATGTGGAAAAGGGAACGTCCGGACCTGACTAGAACGGCAGGGTCCGGTTGCACATAACCTCATGAGTCGCGGTCGGTTCCCAACGCGGGTGCCGATCCGAGGCCCATAATGTCAGCTGTGTCACAGACGAGCAAGAGCTTGGCGTGTCACAAGATAGGATGGGTCCGCTAAAGGAGGGGATGACGGGTGGACGGGATGACCGAAGGACGGAGAAGGGCGCGGGGGCACCGCCCATGAGTGCAGCGTCACGGACCCGCCATTCCCGCCTGTCGTCATCCCGTCCGACCCGCTCTTGAAGCCTTCCCGTCCTCCCCCTCGTACGGTCCGGCAACCTTTTGTCCTCCCGGCCGTGACAAATTCCTCGGACGTCATGGAGAACGAACAGCTCACCGTACAGCGCGCCATCGATGGCGACCAAGGGGCGATGCGGGCGCTGTGGACGCGCCATGCACCGCACATCGACGTCGTCGTGCGCCGTCTGGTGGGCCAGGACCCCGACCTTGCGGCGGACATCGCGCAGGAGGTCTGGATCCAGATCTTCCGGGCGCTGCCCAGCTTTCGTGGGGACGCGCAGTTCGGCACCTGGGCGCACCGCATCGCGGTGAACCGGACGCTCAACGCCCTGCGGCGCACGCGCCGCACGGCGGCGATGGAGGTGGACGTGGAAGACGACAGCGCATCGGTGGAGCCGGAAGCGGATCGGGCGATGCTCGCCGCCTCGATCGAGGAGGCCGCCGCGCGTCTGTCGCCCGGTGCACGCACCGTCTTCCTGCTCCACGACGTCGAGGGCTACACGCACGAAGAGATCGCCGCCCAGCTGGGGATCACGGCGGGCGGCTCCAAGTCGCAACTGTTCAAGGCGCGCGCCAAATTGCGCACGCTCCTCGCGCACCTGATCGATGCTCCGGCATCGGTGAAGCTTCGCCCCAATACGACCGAACATGCTGCACCTCTCTACTGACCGACTCGCGGCCCTCGCCGACGAGCAGCCGACATCGGCGGAGGCGGCGCACCTCGCGACCTGCGAGGCCTGCGCACGGGAGCGCGACGCCTACCTCACGCTCGTCGCGATGGCCCAGGCCGAGCGCTCGGCGCTCGGCCTCCCGCTCACGCGGTGGGATTCGATCGCCGCGGCGCTCGATCCGGCGGCATCGACGCCGGTGCGTCGCGTCGCACGGATCTCCACGCGCTGGCCGCTGCAGGCGGCGGCGGGATTGCTCCTCATGGCGGGTGGCGCAATGCTCGGACGCGCGAGCGTCGGAGCGGATGTCATTCCGGGCGATACGGCGCGCGTGGCGACTGCCACGAGCGCGCCCGTGCACAAGGCGACCGCCGCCAGCGATTCGGTGTTCCGATCGATCGACGAAGCGCGCGCTGCGCAGCGTCGTTCGGAGCAGCTCTATCAGCAGGCCGTCGCCTATCTCGCCCGCTACGACAGCAGCGCGGTGGACGACGGCAGTCCGGTGGCCTACAAGTCGCGGCTCGCCGCGCTCGACCGCGTGATCTCCGCCACGAGCGAAGCGATGCGCGAGGCGCCGCACGATCCCGTCATCAACGGCTACTACCTCACCACCCTCGGTCAGCGCGAGGCGACGATCCGGCAGCTGAACACCGCACTGCCGCAAAGCCTCCGCCTCGACAGCTTCTGATTCTCATTCCGCGATACACGATGGTTCGCTCGATCCGCACACCGCTCTGTCTCACCATCACCGTCGTCGCTGCGACCGGTGCGCCGTTGCGCGCCCCGCTCGTGGCGCAACGCGCCGAAGTCGGCGCGATGCGTCGCGCGCCGCGCGCCGAGCCTGTCGATACCAATGAACGCCAGCTGCGCCGCCTCGAGCGCAAGGCGGACTCGCTGTCCCAGCTCTACAACGAGGGCGACGACCTGAGCATCGCGCAGCGGCGCAGCATCGGGGACGAGCTCGATCGGACCGTGGGGCAGATCGAGGAGCTCGCGCGCCGGATGGCACAGATGGACTCGCGCCTGATGCGCGTGCAGGTGCAGGTGGCGCCGATGGTGGACGAGCGCAACGCGATGGCGATGAGCAACGCATTGCGGCAGGCGCAGCAGAACCAGATCCCGCTGCCGCGCGGCTGGCTCGGCATCGTCGTCTCCGGCACGGCGCGCGAGCCACGCGTGGACAACGGCGAGTTGATCATCCGGTATCTCACCCATCCCGTCATCGTGTCGGTGGAGCCGAGCTCTCCCGCCGAGAAAGCCGGACTGATTCCCACTGATACGCTGATCGCCTACGACGGGCGCGACGTGCGTGACCGCGACATCTCGATCACGCGACTGCTGCGGCCGAACGCGCGCGTGCTGGTGCGTGTCCGCCGCGACGGCCGCACGAAGGACGTACCGGTGACGATCGCCGACGTGCCGTCGCGGATCCGGCTGCGGAGCGAGACGAACTTCGTGTTGCGCACGCCGCGCGCCGACCCGGCCCTTCCCGGCGTGGCGTTCCCGCGCTCACCGGTGCCGGTGAATGCCCTGGCTCCTCGCGCCTCGGCAGCGCCGCCGATGGCTCCCGTGCCGCCGATGCCGGAGGTCGAGGCGATGCGAGCGCCCGCGGTCACGCCCGGCATGATCGTCACCTTCGGTCTCAACGGTGTCGCAGGTGCGCAGCTCGCCGCGCTCACCGAGGGGTTGGCGCGCACCGTCGGCGTGCGGCGCGGCGTGCTGGTCACCTACGCCGCCGTCGGCTCGCCCGCCTACACGTCCGGTCTGCGCGACGGGGACGTCATCGTGCGTGTCGGCGGCGAGCCGGTGAGCACGGTGGCCCAGTTGCGCGAGAGGGTCCAGATGGCGGTCGAGAACGGCGAGAACAGCGTGAAGCTCGACTGCGTGCGCGACCGGAAGGCACGCGGTGTCACGCTGCGCTGGAACGACGACCGCTGACGTCGATCAGTCGTCGGCTGTCTCGAGCTTCTCGAGCTTCCGCGAATCGGGGACGAGCGACTTGTGGATCGCCAGCGCGGCGATCGCGCCATCGCCCGCGGCGGCGATGGCGAGCTGCGGCCCCGGCACGATGTCACCGGCGGCGAAGCAGTTCATCACCGACGTGTGGTAGGCGTCGTCCACGATGATGTGACCGCCGGCGTCGCGCTCGCAGCGAAGCTGGGCCCCCAGATCATCAGCCGGGTATTGCGCCACCGCGAGAAAGATCTTGTCGGTGTCCAGCGACATCCCGTCCTCGAACTCGAGCGAGTGCACGCGCGAGCCGCTGTGCGTGATGCAGGTGATCGGCGCCTGGATCACCGGAATGTTCAGCGCGTCGAGCTTCTCGCAGTACTCGGGGAGATCGAAGTTGGCCGGCTCGCCGTTCGTGCAGATGATGATGTCGCGCGTCCACGTGCTGAGGTTGAG
>DASSIC010000697.1:0-2074 GCA_035692325.1 Gemmatimonadaceae bacterium
CTCCAGGTGGGCGAGACGATGCGCCGCGTGGCGAGCTACCATCAGGTGTTCGCCATCACGCATCTGCCGCAGATCGCCGCGCGCGGCCATCACCACATCCAGGTGAGCAAGGGCGCGCGGGGCGGCGTCACCACCGCCGACGTCGCCGTGCTCGAAGGCGACGAGCGCGTCGCCGAGATCGCGCGCATGCTCGGTGGCGACCCGGAGAGCGACGTGAGCCGCGCCCATGCGCGCGAGCTGCTGGAAAGCGCGGCGGCTGCGCCGATCGAGACGGTGGCCGCGTCCCCCGCGCGCGGCGCCAAGCGCTCGGGCAAGCGCGCGTAGCACTCCCTCCCCGCGCTAGCGCGGGCGGCGAATCTGGTAGTAGAGCCGCATCTGGATCTGGTCGCGCGACTGATGGGGAAGCCCTTCGTCGCCCGCGGCGGTCGCGAGATGGGCGTAGGAGATCTCGACCGGATAGCGTGCCTGGCCGCGCGCGTACGAATCCACGGTAGAGTAACGGAGGCCGACGCCGACGCGCTGCGCGGTGCGCGCCGTGCCGACCACGGTCACCACCTCCGGAGTCGTCGCCACGGTCCGGCAGTTCGCGCACGGCGTGCCTGAGAGCTCGGGTGCGCCGTAGGTCGTCGCGCCCACGCGCTCGAAGCCGTAATGCCCGTCGAGCGCGAGCCAGTCGGTGAGGAGAAGCCGCGGCGTCAGGTCGAGGCCGATCACGTCGCCCGCCGTCCGCGATCGGTTGCCGAATGCGGGAAAGGGATAGGGCGCTTCCGGATCACCGAACAGCGGCGCGGTCACGGTACGCGCGAACGACTTCGAGTAGCGCACCGCGGTCGTCGCGCCGAAATGCCCGACGATCACGTCCCACGCCGAATGGATGTCGAATCCCGCGCCGTCTCCAGTGGAGATATCGACGAGGCTCTGCGCCGAATCGCGGAGACTGGTCGCGAAGCGCACCGATGCCCCGACCGCCAGGCGACTCTGAACCCGCGGGGGCGGAGCCGCATCGTGCTGGAAGCGGTCGAACACGAGGAGCTGCGCGCCGACGGCGATGTCGCCGAAGCCGATACGCTCGGTGGTGTGAATGGAATCGAGCCCGCCGGCGAGCGCGCTGCCGAGAAGGGCTGGCACGCCGGTGCGCCCGTTGAGATCGATGTACGAGAAATCGGTTGGCGCGAAGAACACGGGAGGCGCGAATCCTACCGTCACGCCCAGGTACTGCTGCAGCAGTTGATTGAGCTGGGCGCGACGCACCTCGAGCGTGTCGGCGAGGGCGCTGGTCGCTCGCGGCGCGACGACGGCGGTGCCCGCGGTCGTGCCGAGCTGAGTGGCGGCATCGGCGAACACCAGAGCGCGCGTTCGAGCCGTTGCGGCGGCCGCCGGGTTCGCGTTGACGGCGGCACAGCCGGACGCGCCCGGATTGCCGGGGCAGTTGGTGAGCAGCGCACCGAGGCTGTCCGCCGCCTTGCGGTACGCCGCCGCCACTGCGGCGTTGCGCTCCGCCGCCGTCTTCTGATTCGCTGCCGAGACGTACCCGAGGTTGGCGTGCGCCTTGTCACCGGTGACGGTCGCCATCGCGACGCGCCGGGTCTGCACGATCGGGATGAGCACTCCAACCGACAGACGTCGTGTCACGCCGTATTCGAGCGCGATCGGCGTCGTGGCGATGCGCGCATTGCTGCCGACGCGAAGCTGGCCGAGCGAGAGGCGGAGCGTCGGATCGACGGCCGCGGCGCGCAGCGACGCCTCGATCGGCGCCAGGAGTGGAAGCTGCGCGCTGCCGAGCGAGTCGGCCGACAACGGGTCGCCGAGCGGGACCGCCTTCCCGTTCGGCCCGAACCGCTCGTCGTATCGCGTCCAGACATTCGCGATGCGGAGCCGCAGCGCGCCCGACGGGACTGGCGCCGCATCGTCGAGATGCGAGAGGGGCGACTGCGCCAGCGCCGACGTGGCGAGCAGCAGCAGGCAGGGAAGGGCACGGAGCAGCGCGGCGAGCGAAGGCATGGGGCGGAAGGTTATCATTGGGGCGCAGGACCATCAACTTCACTCGCGACATCCGTGACCCACTCGGCACTCC
>DASSIC010000698.1:0-5969 GCA_035692325.1 Gemmatimonadaceae bacterium
GCCGAGAAGTTCGACGCGGCGCGAGAGCGGATCGAGATGTGGTATCGCGGGCGGAAGTCCGGCCGCATCGCCGGCTACGCGTCGTTCGAGGAGGACGGGCTCACCGCGCAGCTGCCGCGAATCGAGCGGATCATGCGCGCCCTGGGCGTGGAGGGATGAGACTCTTCGCACACGCTGCGCTGGCGCTGATGCTGTTGCCGTGCAGCGTGCGCGCTCAGCTCGCGGTCCGCGTGGCCGGCGAGTGGCATGAATGGTGGACACCCGAGGCGGCGCCCGCGCGGTGGCGCGATGCCACACCGCTTGCGCGGCGCGTCGCATGGCGACGCGCCGCCGATGGCGTGGAGTGGGGCGAGCTTCTGCTGCGCGGACGTGCGGAAGCGTGGCGCACGCGACTCGTCGTCGCCCGGCTCGATCCGGCTCGCCTCCGGTTCTCGCTCGACACCGCGTTCAGTGACGGTCGCGCGTCCTGGCGCATCGACGTGGCACCGAGCGACGCGGTGTTCGCCGCGAACGCGGGCCAGTTCGTCCACACGATGCCGTGGGGATGGGTCGTGCTCGATGGCCGCCCCTATCTCCTGCCGGGCCGGGGACCGCTCGTCACCACCGTCCTCGTCGATTCGCTGGGGACCGTGCGCTGGCGGCACGGCGCACCACCGGACGTGGCCTCGACGCGGCACGTCCAGTGGGCATTCCAGTCGTATCCCACGCTGCTCGCGGAGGGGATGGTGCCGCCCGCGCTGCGCGCCGGAGCCGGAACGGCGATCGACCTCGCGCATCGCGATGCGCGACTGGCGCTCGGCGCGCTGGCGGACGGTCGGCTCGTCGTCGCGATGACGCGATTCGATGCGCTGGGAGAACGCTTCGGCGCGGTGCCGTTCGGTCTTACGGTGCCGGAGACCGCCGCGGTGATGGGCGCGCTCGGCGCGCGCGATGCGGTACTGCTGGACGGTGGCATCTCGGCACAGATGCTGGTGCGCGAGAAGGGGGCGACGCGGCGGTGGCCCGGGCTGCGGCCTGTCCCGCTCGGGCTGATCGCGCGCCCCATTCCGGCCGTCGTCGCACGCTGAGGGTGGAGAGTGGCGAGCGGACCCGGCTACCGGGCGCCCGCCGCGCCCCGACGAAGGACCACTCCGATGCGCGTGCCGCCGCCGAGCCCCACCTGCATCGCCGGCACCAGCCCACGCCTCGAGCGTCGGCCCTCGACGTCCACGGCGACGAGCAGCACCGGGCGCACGCGATCACCCTGTTCCGCGCGCAGGCTCATCCCGCCGCCCAGCGAAAGGCCGTAGCTCGTCTGACGGAATGGGTCGAGCAGAAAGCGCGCGAGCACGTCGAGGCGGCCGTCCAGCGGATGCCGCGTCGAGAGGCTCGATTCGTCGATGCGCACGCCGACCGCGCCATCCACGCCGACGCGTACGTAGTAGCCAGCCGGGATCTGCACGCCCACGCCGAGCTGCACCGCCGCGTGGCGGCCGAGGATCACGTCGCCGCGCACCTCCGGCATGAGCCCAGGACTCTCCGGCATCTGCGCGCTCGCCTCGTGCGGCGCCGCCATCACGGCGCCGGCCAGGGCGAGCAGCGAGAGCGGGCGCCTCACCGGCGACGAGCGCGCCAGAGCGCCAGCGTGTAGTCGGCGATCGACATGCCCGACGTGAGCGCGACGCCGCCGAGCAGGACTGGCACCGCGCGCGGCCACACGAGCACCGCGGCGAGCGTGAAGAGCTGGAGCACCGTCACCACCTTGCCCAGGATGCGCGCCTTGAACTGCACCGGCCGCAGCCAGGGAATGACGCGCGCGACCAGGAAGCCGACGGCGGTCGCGAGATCGCGCATCAACAGGATGAAGTACGCGCCGGTGCTGAGCTTCCCGGTGAACAGGAAAGTCGCCACCACGGTCAACACGAAGACGCGGTCGGCGATCGGGTCGAGGAGGGCGCCCCAGCGCGACGTGGCGCGCACCCGACGCGCAAGCCATCCGTCCAGGAAATCGGTGGCGGCGGCGGCACCGATCAGCCCAACGCGTGCCTCTGTCGCCCCAGTGGCGACGAACCCCGCGGCGAGCACCAGCCGCGAGGCGGAGAGGAGGTTGGGAATCGTGCCGAGCGCGCGCCGCGGAGTCATCACGCCGAATCATAACCGCGGCCTCGTCGGGTCGCATCGACATGTCCCGTCGCAAGCTTGCTCGCCCTGTGGTCCCTTCCTAGCTTGGCGCACCAGATCCCTGTCCCTCCACCCCCCACCTCACCTCCATGTCGACCGGCGTCGCCGCCCTGCTCAGGAACGTCCCGCTGTTCAAGGACCTGGACGACGCGGAGCTCGCCGAAGTGGCGGAGGTCTGTCGCGAGGAGAAGTTCGTCAGTGGCGAATACATCTTCCGCGAGGGTGAGCATGGAAACCGGCTCTACCTCATCACCGATGGGGAGGTGCGCATCAGCCGTGACGTCCCCGGCAGCGGCGAGGAGGCGCTCGCCGTCCTCAAGCCTGGCGCCGTCTTCGGGGAGATGGCGGTGTTCGACCGCACCGAGCGTTCCACCCACGCGATCTCCAACGGGGGCACCACCGCGTTCACGATCTCGCGGCCCGACTTCGAGATGCTGCTGGACTTCAACCGCGAGCTGGCGTACAAGGTCCTCTGGTCGGTGACCCGCCTCCTGTCGGCGCGGCTGCGCAACACGAACGACTCGCTCCGCTCGTTCCTCGCGATGTCGATGTTCTGACGGGGCGCGCGCAGTACATTTCGTCCGCTCGAGCCCGCTCGTCGTTCCCGGAGATCGTGCTGGCCCGGACTTCGCTTCACGGAACGGCTCGAGCTCGGCGAGCGCCGGCACCTTCCCGACACGACCTTTCCCACGTGAACTTCGGCCACGTCGCCCTGATCGCGCGTCTCGAGCTGCGCTCGTGACGGACACCGATACCCTCGCGCACGTGAGTGCGGACCTCTCCGGGGTCGGCTCCGGACCGCTGCGTGATGCCGGCCTGCTCAGCGGGCTGCTGATCGCGGCGGCCGGCGCTGCCGGCCTGAACGCCGCCGGCGCTCCCATCGTGCGCACCGCACCCACCGGCGGTATCTCCGCCGTGCTCCTCCTCGACCCCTGTCACGTGAGCATTCACTCGCTGCCCGATCGCGGCCTCGCACTCGTGGACGTACTCGCCCCCGACGTCGCCGGCGCCACCAAGGCGCTCGATGTCTTCGTGCGCCGACTCGTCCCCGCCTCGGTCACGAGCGACACGCGGATGCGGGGCTGAGATGCGATCGTTCCTGCCGCTCCTGCTCTTCGCGCTCGTCGCGATCATCCTCGTCTGGGACGTCGTGCTCGCCGCGCGCATCGCCCAGGTCCGCACGCTGCCACGCAGCTTCGTGACGCTGTCGGCGCTCGCCGGCTTTCTCGTCGTGCCCGCCCTGGTGATCCACCTCGCGACCACCAGCAGCATCACGGGGCGCGCCATCCTCTCGGTGGACTGGCTCTGGCCGCTGACGGTGACGTTGTTCGCCCTGCAGGCGCTCTACGCCGCCGCGCGCCGACTGGTGAATCCCTTCCTCGGCTTCTTCATCGCGGCGTACGACATCGTCATCGCCGCGGACGCGGTGCTGCGCTTCATCGCCTCACGCGGCACGGCGCTGCCGGGGCTGGCGCTCGTCTTCCTTGCCGCGACCACGGCGACCTTCGCCTTCGCCACCCAGTCGCCGCTGATCCTCGGCTCGCCCTTCTTCTTCTTCACGCCCATGATCGCGCCGGCATTCCCGGCGATGCGCCGCTGGGCCGCCACGCTGCGTGTCGGTCTGGCGTTCGTGGCCGGCGCCTGCGTCGTCGTGTTCCTGTCGCGTCTCACCGATGCCGACAAGGCGGTGAACTCGTACGGCGTGCACGATCCGTCGGTGGAGCGCCTCCAGGAGCGCCCCGCCGGCGACTTCGACGTCGGGCTCAAGATCCTCGAGGACATGGACGGCCCGCCGGCCACGCTCGCCGTGAAGAACGACCTCGCGCTGGCCGACACGATGGGCGTGGATCTGGTCAACGTCGTGCTCGTCCCGGAGCAGATGGATCGCGCCGCACTCGACTCGCTGGCGCGGGTGCTCGATGCGGTGCGACTCGACAGCACACAGGTGATGGTGACGCTGGGCTACGCGAGCAAGCTGATCCCGCTGCCGGGACGCACCTTCAACGACGCCACGCGGCTCAAGACGATCGATCCCATCGTGCGGCGGCTCCGCCCGGACATCCTCGTCCCGGCACAGGATCCATTCGACGCCGGCACGCGCGCCGCGGGCACGCATCCGGTGGAATACTGGGAGAACTTCGTGACGCAGGCGTCGGCGATCGCCAAGCGCGTGCGTCCGCGCACCAAGATCGGCGTCTCGGCATCGGTGTACGATCGCCGCGACAGCACGCTGTACGCGTGGGCCGCCGCACCGGGCTCGCCGGTGGACGTCGTCGGATTCACGCTCTATCCCTCGCCCAGCGGGGTCCGCACTCTCGACGCCGCGCGCGGCGCGGCGGATCGGTGGATGCAGGCATCGCGATCCACCAAGGAGCACTGGGTGTTCGCCGCCGGCGGGTATCCCGAAGCGCACGGCGAAGCGAGCCAGACGCGCGCGCTGTGGGCTGCGCTGGCGTGGGCGACCAGTCGGCCCGCCATCAAGGGGCTCGTCGTGAGCGAGGCGGGAGACTACGGCGTGATTCGCGGTCTTCGCGCCGCCGACGGTCACCTGCGCCGTGCGACCTTCGCGGTGATGAGCGCCATGCGTGGATTGCGTGAGTCGGCGGCACCCGACTCCACCCCGCCCGCGCTCACGGTACAGAAGCGGGTCGGCAGCTGACCGAGCGCGATCCTCACACTCTCCCGCTGCGCGCGGCCGCCCTCACGCTCGCGCTGCTCGGGCTCGTCCCCACCGCCAACCTGCTCACGGGCGGGCGCGAGGTGCCGTGGTGGGTGCTGGGATCGCTCGTCTGGATCGGCTACGGAGGGTTGCTGCTCGCCGTGCTCTGGGTCGTCGCCGATCGCTGGGGCGGCGCGCTCGATCGATTCGCTGACGGCGCGTGGAGTGTCGTGATGGGCGTGCCGACGCGCCCATTCGTCGCCGCCGCGAGCATCGCGACCATTCTGCTCGGCATCGGCATCGCGCTCTACTGCTACGCGGGGCGTGGCTTCACGGGCGACGAGATGGCCATGACGTGGCACGCCCGCATGCTCGTTGCTGGCCATCTCGCCATCCCGATGCCTGCGCACGGCGAATTCTTCAACACCGTGTCGGTCCTGGAGAGGGAGGGCCGCTGGTTCTCGCAGTACCCCATCGGCGGGCCGGCGCTGTTGGCGGTGGGGCTTCTCGTCGACGCCGCCTGGCTGGTGAACCCGCTGCTGCTCGGCGTGGCGACCTGGCAGCTGCACCGATTCGTGCAGCGCACCTTCGGCGAGAGCACCGCGCGCGCCGCCACGCTGCTGTTCGTACTTTCGCCGTTCGTTCTCGTGCTCGGCGCCACGCAGATGAACCACACGGCCGCGCTGACGTTCACGCTGGTGGCCCTCGCCGAGCTGGCCGCGTGGGACGGCGAGAGCTCGCGCGGGCGCATGGCGCACGCGGCGGGGCTCGGCCTCGCCGTCGGAGGCATCGCGCTCGTGCGCCCACTCGACGCCGCGCTCGTCGCGCTGCCCATCGGCCTGTTCCAGCTCGCACGTGTGCGACGCGAGCCATCACGCGTCGCGAGCCTGCTCGTGCAGTGCGTGGCCGGGGCGATTCCGGTGGCGATCCTGCTCTGGGCGAACGCACGCACCACTGGTGCACCATTCCTGTTCGGCTACGACGCCGCGCATGGCCCGGCGCACGCGCTCGGCTTTCACCTCGACCCGTACGGCGAGCCGCATACGCCGAGGCGCGGACTCGTGTATGCGTCCGGCTACCTCATGCGGTTCGATCGCTTCCTGCTCGAGTGGCCCCTTCCCGCGCTGCTCATCGTGTGCGCGGTGCTGGC
>DASSIC010000699.1:0-2860 GCA_035692325.1 Gemmatimonadaceae bacterium
CGCGCCCCTTGTGGAGCAGGACCGCGTGCAGCTCGGCCACGGATCCGGGGGACGCATGAGCGCCGCGCTGCTGGCGCGCTGCTTCCTCCCCGAGTTGGCGAACGACGCACTCGCGCGGCTGGGCGACGGCGCCGTGGTCGACGTCGCCGGCGTCGACATCGTGATCTCCACCGACACCTTCGTCGTGAACCCGCTGGAGTTTCCGGGGGGTGACATCGGCTCGCTCGCCGTGCACGGCACGCTGAACGACATCGCCATGATGGGTGCGCGCCCCGTGTGCCTCACCGCGGGCTTCGTGCTGGAAGAGGGGCTGCCACTGGATGTGCTCGAGCGGATGGTGCAGTCGATGGCGGAGGCGTCACGCCGGGCGCGGGTACCGGTGGTGGCGGGTGACACGAAGGTCGTGGAGCGGGGCAAGGCCGACGGCCTGTACATCAATACCACCGGCATCGGCGCGGCCGACGCGGAGTTTCGCCCGCAACCGCACCGCGCGCGCGCCGGCGACGTCGTGATCGTGAGCGGCGCGATCGGCCGCCACGGCATGGCCATCATGGCGGCGCGCGAAGGGCTCGCGCTCGAGACCACGATCACCAGCGACAGCGCCTGCCTCGTCGGCCTCGTCGACGGCCTGCGCTCCGCGTGCATCGACGTGCACGTGCTGCGCGATCCCACCCGAGGCGGAGTGGCGAGCGCCCTCAACGAGATCGCCTCCGCATCGGGAGTTGGCATCGAGGTGGACGAGAGCCAGCTCCCCGTGCCCGACGACGTGCGCGCCGCCTGCGAGGTGCTGGGGCTGGACCCGCTGTACGTGGCCAACGAAGGAGTGCTGCTCGCCTTCGTCCCCGCCGACATGGCGGGACCGGCACTCGCCGCATTGCGCGCGCATCCACTTGGTCGCGGCGCGCGGCGCATCGGCCGAGTGCTCATCGATCATCCCGGTACGGTTGCGCTCCGCACGTCGCTCGGCGGCACGCGCATCGTCGACCTGCTGCCGGGCGACCTGCTACCAAGGATCTGCTAGGAGACACCCATGCTGACTCCGGCCGTGTTCACCTGGGCCGAGGGCGAAACCCTCGGCGAGCACCTCACCTCGCGAGGAGTCTCGCGCCGGGAGTTCCTGAAGTTCTGCGGGGAGATGGCCGTGATCCTCGGCCTCGGCACGATGGCCACGCCGAAGGTGGCGAAGGCGCTGGCGGCGCTGAAGCGGCCGAGCGTGATCTGGATCCAGCTCCAGGAATGCACCGGCTGCGTGGAGAGCGTGATCCGCACCGCCGATCCCACGATCGGCGACCTGCTGCTCGACGTCGTGTCGCTCGACTACTCGCACACGCTGATGGCGGCCGCGGGTTCGGCGGCGGAGAGCGCGCTCCAGAATGCGATGAAGGCGAACAAGGGGAAGTACCTGCTCGTCGTCACCGGCTCCATCCCCACGAAGGACAACGGCATCTACACCACCATCGGTGGCCGCACCGCGCGCGTGATCATCGAGGAGGCCGCCGACGGCGCCGCGGCGATCATCGCCGTGGGGGCGTGCGCGCACTGGGGGAGCGTGCAGGCCGCGCGCCCGAATCCCACCGGGGCGATGGGCGTGCGCGACATCATCAAGAACCGGCCGATCGTGAACATTGCCGGCTGTCCCCCAATTGGCGACACGGTGACGGCGACCGTCGTGCACTTCCTCACTTTCGGTAACCTGCCAGAGGTGGATCGCGAGGGGCGTCCGCTGTTCGCGTACGGCAAGCGCATCCATGATCAGTGCTCGCGCCGCGCGCACTTCGACGCGGGGCAGTTCGTCGAGTCGTTCGACGACGAGGCGGCCCGCAAGGGCTGGTGCCTTTATGAGGTGGGGTGCAAGGGGCCGGCGACCTTCTCCCCCTGTCCGATCTTCCTCTGGAACTCGGGGACGAGCTGGCCCATCGGCGCGGGGCATCCATGCATCGGCTGCACGGAGCCGTACTTCTGGGACACGATGACCCCGTTCTACGACCGGCTCCCCGACGTGGGCGGCTTCGGCGTGGAGCGGCGCGTCGACACCATCGGCGCCGCGCTCGCGATCGGCGCCGCCGCCGGCGTGGTGACGCACGCGGGGATGACCGTCCTGCACCAGATCAGGCGACGCTCGGCCACTCACCAGGTGCCCGAGGCGGGCACCGACGAGGAGAATCGCGATGGCTAGAACCAAGGTGGTCGTGGACCCGATCACGCGCATCGAAGGCCATCTGCGGATCGAGGCACAGTCGGAGAACGGGATGATCGCCAAGGCGTGGGCGTCGTCCACCCAGTTCCGCGGCATCGAGATCATCATGCAGGGCCGCGACCCGCGCGACGCGTGGGCGTTCACGCAGCGCATCTGCGGCGTGTGCACCGTGGTGCACGCCGTCGCGAGCTGCCGCGCGGTGGAGGACGCACTCGGCATCAGGATTCCGCCGAACGCGAACACCATCCGCAACCTCGTGCACGGGATGCAGTTCATCCAGGATCACGTCATCCACTTCTACCACCTCCACGCGTTGGACTGGGTGGACGTGGTGAGCGCGCTCTCGGCCGATCCCGCCGCCGCGGCGAAGCTCGCGCAGTCGCTGTCGCCCTGGCCGCACAACGGCGAGGCGGAGCTCCGCGCCGTGCAGAACCGCGTCAAGACATTCGTCGCCTCCGGCCAGCTCGGCATCTTCACGAATGGCTACTGGGGCCACCCGGCGTACAAGCTGCCCCCCGAGGTGAACCTCATCGCCGTCGCGCACTACCTCGAGGCGCTCGACTGGCAGCGCGACGTCATCCGCCTGCACACGATCTTCGGCGGAAAGAACCCGCACCCGAACTTCCTCGTCGGCGGCATGGCGTCGGCGATCAACCTGAGCAG
>DASSIC010000700.1:0-2960 GCA_035692325.1 Gemmatimonadaceae bacterium
CCCGTGATGGGATCGAGTCGACCGAGGAAGCCGCGCGTGTAATCACCGTACCAGATCACGTCGTCGGGTCCGATGACGATGCGGCGCGGACGCGTGCGCTCGTTCGGCAGCGTGTACGCTTTGAACTGACTGCTGCGCGGATCGATCGTACCGATCTGGTTCGTGCCGAACAGATCGAACCACGGCTGGTCGTGCGAGTCGACGACGATGCCGTATGGGCGCGAGCCCGGTGCCATCTTCCACAGGCGAATCCTGCCGTCCGCCGGCGTGAGGTGCCCGACGACGCCGGCGCCCTGCGCGGTGAACCATGCATCGCCCTTGCGATCGAAGATCATCGTGTGCGGATCGCGCACCGATGGATCGGGCATCGGAAAGGTCGTGAGCTTGGCGGTCACCGGATCGAGCCGGACGATCCGCCCGTTCGCGTTCCCCGTGAACCACACCATGCCGCGCCGGTCGACGACGAGGTTGTGCGGATTGGTGCCGGGATCGATCTCGTAGCGCTTGAACTCGCCGGAACGCGGATCGAACCGCGCGACGTAGTTGCCGACCTGGCCGACGAACCAGACGCGTCCCTGCTGATCGGCGTACGGATCGCGTGGACGCGTCTTGTCCCAGGGCGTGCTCCACGTGCGCGGCTCGGAGAGTGGTGCGCCGGCCTGGCGCGGCTGCTGCCCGCCGGCCGCGCCCGCGAGCGAAAGAGCGAGAGCGGTGACGAAGTGGACGGTGCGCACGAGTGCCTCCGGTCTGAAGTGCTGCTGCTCCATCGTGCTACGCGGTGGGCGCGTGGAACGCTCGGCCGCTCAATCGTCGTCCCTGGAGCGCTCGAGGCGCCGCACTCCGGCCCTGGACGGCTGGAATCCATTCGCCGTGTAGAAGCGCTCGAGACCGGGGCCGTAGTCCACGTGCAGCCACTCGGCGCCGGCATCGCCCGCCTCGCGCGCCGCTTCGCGAATGAGCTCGGTGCCGATGCCGCGGTACTGATACTCCGGCAACACGGTTGGCTCCAGCAGGAAGGCGTGCGCGCCCCCATCCCACGCCACGTACACGAAGCCCACCAGCACGTCGTCGGCATTGAAGGCTCCGACGTAGGTGACGCTGCGCTCGAGCACGCGCTGGAAGTCTCGTTCCTGATGGTCGGGCCAGACGGCGCGGTAGAGTCGGTTGAGAAGGATGTTCCCCAGCGGCGGGGAGATTCGATACTCGATCTCGGTCATGGGCGGCGCCCTCAGCGCCGGCGGGCGTTCAGGTCGTGCACGGCGCGAAGCAGCTCGGCGCGCGGGAGGTGCAGCACCATCTCGAGCTCCCCGGCGTCGAGCCAGGTGCCGTGGCAGCTGTCGCAGATGTCGATCTTCACGTGCTCCACGTCGCGCACGTACAGCGCCCCTTGGCAGCGGGGACAGACGAGGCTCTCGTGACCGGAGGCGCGCGCGGCCCGTTCCCGGTCGAGCGCGGCGCGCTGTTCCCTCAGCCACTCGGCATCCCGGCGCGCGAAGTACTCGTTCTCGTTCTGGCTGGGTTTGCCCGGCTCCCACATCGGCAGCTCCCGGAGAAGGAATGAATCGAATCTGCGTCCGGGACGCGCGTCGGCAAGTCGGCGGCGGTGTAATGACGCCGGGACGGGGCGATAGATTTCTCCGGATGACTCGCGACCATGCCGCCCCGCAATTCACCGTTCGCGCCGCCACCCCCGCCGACGCGGAGGCGATCGTCGCGCTGATCGACCTCAACGTCCCGAGCGGCGAGCTGCTGCCCCGCACCCGGGACTTCGTGCAGCTCCACGCCGATCACTTCCTGGTGGCCGAGCGGGATGGCGCGATCATCGGCTGCGTGCACCTGGACGAGTATGCACCGAGCCTGGCCGAAGTGCGGTCGCTCGCGGTGGACCCGAAGGCGCAGGGGATGGGCGTGGGCGTCGCGCTGGTGGCGGCGCTGGAAAGGCTCGCGCTCGTGCGTGGGTATGCGACGCTGTTCGCGGTGAGCAACAGCGGGGAGTTCTTCCGCCGCCGTGGCTACGACGAGCGGCACATCCCCGAGCTCGATCGCGAGCGCTCGAGCGTGAGCAAGTACAAGGGGGTGCACGCCAAGGATCTCGACGGGCGTCGCATTCCGCGCTGATGTACGAGGTCGCTGTTACGCGCGACCGAGACCGACACCAAGATACGAACTGAAGTACGAGGTACCTCGTACGTGGTACCGAGACCGACGCGCTGGCCAGTCCAATGGCTCGATGCCTCGGTGCGATGACAGCCCTGGCACGGCGTTGCCGCCTCCGATTCAGCGTGGCTCGCGGGTCGGTCCTCGTACCCTGTGCCTGGTACCATGTACTGGCGTTGGGATGCGTTACTGGGGCGGGCGGGCGCCAAGTGAGTCGACGGGAGGGAGCATGGCGTCGGGAACGTGGACGCCGTACGGGGTGGCCGAGGCAAGCCGCGCGAAGTACGCGTGGGTGAGGCGCACCGCGGAGCGCACGACGTCGTCGACATGGGTGTCGCCGTAGGACACCATGACGGCCATCACGTATGGCCGGCCGCGCAGGCGGACGAGGGCCCAGGCGGTGGCGACGCCGTCGAGGGAGCCCGGCTTCCACGCCACCGGCACGTCGGCGGGTAGTGCGTCGGCAACGGTGCCCGACTTGGGGATCTCGAGCATGCGACGCGCGTCGCTGCAGGCGCGACGGCTCATGGGGAGGTCGCAGCGGGCGAGCCGCGCCATCAGCCGCGCCGCCGCGCGTGGCGTGGCGAGATTCTCGTTGCCGCGCGCGCTCTCGTCGGGACGCATCATCGAGCGGCCCAGCCGGATCTCTCGGAGCTCGAGGCCCGTGAGCAGGCGGTTCACGTTCGCCATGCCGACGCGCTGGATGAGCACGTTGGTGGCGGTGTTGTCCGAGAGCGTCACCATCAGGACGGCGAGGTCGTGGAGCGACAGCGCCGAGCCGCGATCGGCGAACGACTGGAGCA
>DASSIC010000701.1:0-3417 GCA_035692325.1 Gemmatimonadaceae bacterium
GCGAGCGCCTCGGCGAGATCGATCGGGTCGCCGTGCAGGAGATAGAGCAGCTCGGGAGGCTGCGGCATCTCGGGCAGCCGCGTGTCAGGCATTGGTCGACTCTCGTGATGTGAGTTGGAGCCGGAAGGATATCACCGCTGCCTGACACGCAGCTGACACGAAGCTACGGCGCGCGCCAGGTGACGTCCGCGCTCAGTGCATCCGCCGCACTGACGGCGTTGACGACCACCCAATCCACCGCACCGTTCGCCGGCGCGAGCGTGACGCTCCGCTCGGTGCCGAAGGCGACCGTCGTCGACCACACGTTGCCGGCGCGCCAGCGAACCACCCACCAGCGCGGCGCGCCACCCGTGGGCGTGATCGTCACCGTCGCACCGCTCACAGCTATCGTCGGTGGCGTGGGCGGCACACCACCGAGCCACGGCGCGGCTGGTGGAAGTGCGGCGTCGGTGAAGAAGTCGCGGCGCAGCATGGCGGCGATCTCGCCGCTGCCGCGCGAGAGCGTGGACGTCGTGTTGTAGAACACCAGCCCCGACGCGGCGCGAGCACGCGTGGCCGCGACCTGGTCGCCCATCTCCGTGAGCGGATACGGATTGCTGGCGGAGTACACGCGATACGTGGCGAGGCCGGGCCACACCGGCCGGCCGCTCGTGCTCTGCGCGAGCCACCAGTCGAGCAGTGCGGTGAAGCTCTGCTGCGGCGGGTCGATGCGCCAATAGAGCTGCGGCACGAAGTAGTCCACCCAGCCACGCTGGAGCCAGGTGCGCGAGTCCGCGTAGATGGCGTCGTACGAGTCGAGCCCCGTGACCTGGGGCGGATTGCCGGGACGCCAGATCCCGAACGGCGAGATGCCGACGCGCACCATCGGCTTCGCGGCGTGCACTTCCCTGTACAGCCGTTCGACGAACCGGTTCACGTTGTCTCGGCGCCAGTCGCCGAGGGTCATGCCGTTCCCGTAGCGTGCGTAGGTCGCGCTGTCGGGAAACGGGAGGAGCACCTTGGCCGAGTCGTTGACCGGGTACGGGTAGAAGTAGTCGTCCAGGTGGACGCCGTCGACGTCGTATCGATTCACGATGTCGAGGATCGCGCGCATCGCGCGGTCGTGCACGGCGGGATCGCCCGGGTCGAACCAGAGCTGCGTGCCATAGATGCGTAAGAGGTCGCGCCGCTCGTGGAACACGTGACTCGGGGCGAGGAGCGCAGTGTCGCGCGCGTCACCGGCGCGGAAGGGATTGATCCACGCGTGCAGCTCCATCCCTCGACGATGCGCTTCGTCCACCGCGACGGCGAGGGGATCCCAGCCCGGGTCGCCACCCTGTCTGCCGGTCAGCATCGCACCCCATGGCTCGTATGGCGAGCGGTAGACGGCGTCGGCGGCAGGGCGCGCGTGGAAGATGATCGCGTTGAGGCCAGCCGCTTTCGCGCGGCCGAGCAGGGCGCGGAGCTCGGCGCGCTGCGAGTCGGCGGTGAGGCCGGGCTTGGATGGCCAGTCGATGTTGTTGACCGTCGCGACCCACAGCCCGCGGAACTCGCGATCGATCGGAGGGAGCACGTTCGGGTCGCGACGCGGCGCGGGAGCGGTGGTCGGCGCCCCGGCGGAGGTGCACGCCCCGGCCAGCGCAAGCGCCGCCAGGGCGAGGCGGAGAGGAGAGTTTGACGTCATGCGCCGGCGTGACCGCACGAGGCGCGCCAGCCGGCGGAGTGACGTCGGCGCGCGTGGAGAGGTACGGCATGGAAGAACGAACATGTCCCCTCAGTCGCGTGCAGGCATGATCACCACATCGTTTCGTCTTCGCGGATCGCTCGCCGCCCTCGCGCTTCTGGCGTTGGCCGGCTGTCATGATCCGACGTCCGTGCAGTCGTCGGAGCTGGCCGCGCGCCGCGCGCGGTGGGTGGCGCATGGTCTGACGTCATACGAATACGACTACATGCTCACCGGCTTCTTCATTCAGTTCGCCGGCCATCGCATCCATCTCGTGGTGCGCGACGGCGCCGTCCAGACGGCGACCGATCTCACCACCGGCCAGGTGTTGGCGGTTTCCCCGCAACGGTGGCCGACGATCGACGATCTGTTCGACGATGCGCAGCGAGCGGCAGACAGCGGTTCGCTGAGCAGGGTGTTGTTCGACGGGACGCTCGACTACCCCGCCGAGATCGACATCGCCGGTCCGCCGGACGCCAGTGGAGCGGTGTTCGCGACTGGACTCGCCGCGCTTCCATAGAAGGGCGGCTGATCACCCTCGGCCTCGAAGTCGGTCAGATGCGCATCTTGCCCATGCCGAGCTTTTCGTTGAGCTTGGCCATGGCGAGAAACTTGTCCACCATCGGGCGCACCTTGCCCGGCTTGCAGTACATGATCTCCCGGATGAGCAGCATCGTGGCTCCCTGTGGCCTGAGCGACTAACGTGCTGCCGTCCGGCGAGCGCCGCCAGATCACCCTCTTCGAGAGGTACGGATGGGCGCAGCCGCCGCAGTGATTCTCATGAAGGAGCGACGCATCGTCGAGTCGTTCGAGCGCGGCGGCGCGACGAGCGCGGCGTCGGCGCGGACGCCCGACGAGCTCGGAGTCGACCCACATGGCATCGGCTGGCGCCGGCTGCGGGATCACGCCGTCGTGCGTGAAGCCAGCGCCGGTGCGGAGCGCTACTACGTCGACGTCGAAGTCTGGCAGGCGCTCCGACGCATGCGGCGCCGCATCGTGCTCATCCTTGGCCTCGTGATTCTTGCCGCGGCGCTCGTGTTGGCGTTTTCCACGAGCGTCGCGCGATAGAAGCTTTGGACGGGCAGCGGCCCTGACGTGCGGCGGGGCCGACCGTACGTTTCGGCATGCTTGCTCCCACCCTGCTGCTCCTCGCCGCTACCGTCGCCCCCGCCGACTCGCTCACCGCGCGGGGCATCTCTCACCAGCTCGCCGAGTATCGCGCCGCGCACGTGCGCGACGTCCGCTATGCGCTGACGCTCGATGTCACGCGTCGGGATACCGCATCCGGCCGCGTCGTCGTGCGCTTCGCGCGCACGAAGCCCGGCGATGCGATCCTCGACTTCCGGGGCCTCCGGCTCGATCCGCCCATCGTGAACGGTCGCGCGACGGTGCTCGCCGGCGACGGTGCGCATCTGCGAATCCCCGCGGCGCTGCTGCGCGCGGGGGAAAATGTCGTCGAGCTGCGCTTTCTCTCCGCCATCGCGCCGGCGGGGGCCAGCGTCATCCGCTATCACGACAGCACGGACGGCGCGGACTACCTGTACACCCTGCTCGTCCCCTCCGACGCCAACGCGCTCTTCCCCTGCTTCGACCAGCCGGACCTCAAGGCGCGCGTCACGTTGACGCTGGTCACGCCGCGTGGCTGGAAGGCGCTGGCGAACGGCGCACTCGCGTCGAGCGATTCCACCTCGGCCCGCACGACGACGCACACCTTC
>DASSIC010000702.1:0-2115 GCA_035692325.1 Gemmatimonadaceae bacterium
GCAGCTGTGGACCGGCGTGCCGATGGTGGGGCTGCCCGACACGACCGACCCGCTCCAGCTCGAGCGCTTCCGGGCGATGGGCTACGTCGAGCTCTATCCCAAACCCATCGCCGTGGACGACGTGGCGCTCGAGCTGCGGCGTCTGATGGAGCGCCACGCGCTCCAGGAGGCCACGGGGCTCATCGGCGAGAGCGAGCCGATGCGCGAAGTGATGGTGAAGGTGGAGCAGATGGCGCCCGTGAGCAGCACCGTGCTCGTGGAGGGTGAGAGCGGCACGGGCAAGGAGCTCGTCGCGCGCGCCCTCGCGTCGCTCGGCCCGCGCCGCAACAAGCCGGTCATCGCGGTCAACGTGGGGGCGCTCCCGGAGACGCTGCTGGAGAGCGAGCTCTTTGGCCACGAGAAGGGTGCCTTCACCGGCGCGGCGGAGCGGAGGCTTGGCCGCTTCGAGCTGGCGGACGGCGGCACGCTGTTTCTCGACGAGATCGGCGAGATCCCGGCGTCGACGCAGGTGAAGCTGCTGCGCGTGCTCGAGGAGCGGGAGCTGATGCGTGTAGGCGGCACGCAGAGCATCAAGGTGAACGTGCGCGTGATCGCCGCCACCAACCGACCCCTGCGCGAGCACGTGGAGGAGGGGAGCTTCCGCGCCGACCTGTACTATCGGCTCAACGTGCTCAGCATCTACCTCCCGCCGCTGCGCGAGCGGCGGGAGGACATCCCGGTGCTCGTGCGTCGATTCATTCGCGAGTTCACCGAAGAGCACGGCCGTCCCTTCCCGGGCCTTTCGGCGGAAGCGATGGCGATGCTCGCCGAGTACTCGTGGCCCGGCAACGTGCGCGAGCTTCGCAATCTGCTCGAGAGCATGGTCGTGTTGTCGCACGGGCGCGAGATCGGTCCGGCCGACCTGCCGCGGCAGATCCGCGAGGGGGGGACGGCGCGCTTCCTTCCGGTGCACGTGGGTCCGGCGGCGCGCGGCGCCGAGCGGGCGGCGGGGGAGGGGAGGGAGCTGGAGTTCATCCTCCGCAGCCTGTTGGAGCTCAAGCTCCAGGTGGAGGAGCTGCGCCGACAGGTGGACGACGGGCGGTCGACGCCGGCGGGGGTGGTGGGGGGCTTCGGTGTTTCTCGGGGAGCGTTCATCGGGGAAGTGCCCGCCCCGGGGGTTGGGGTGGCAACTCCGCTGGTGACAGGGGCTTCGGCCATCGGCCCGCGTGACGAAAGTGCCCCTCCGAACGTCGTGACGATAGCACCAGGGACGAAGATGTCGGAGGTCGAGCGGGCGGTGATCGAAGCGGCGCTGAAGGAGACGCGCGGCAACCGTCGCCGCGCGGCCGACCTGCTCGGCATCGGGGAGCGCACGCTGTATCGGAAGATCAAGGAGTATCGACTTCCGGAGCTCGAGTACTCCCTGGAGTAGTGTCTGAAGGTGAACAAGCGGTGCAACAATCCTTGACGAACTGTGGGGTAAGTGAAATATTCGCAGCCGCCTACCGCTAGCGGCGCCGAAGTTGGCCCGCTGCCGCGCCAGCCCCTGGCGCCCCGCCGTCCTCAGGTAGGAGCACCACACAATGCGTCCCCAGCCAAATTGACGGTGTCGGCGAAGCCCGAGAACGTCCCGCCCTCTCTGTCGTCGCGCACGCCGGCCGACGTGTCCCCGATCATCGCGGGGGCCGTGCTGCCGATCGAGCGCGCCGAGGAGCTGCTGGTGACGCTGCCTGGTGTGTTGAACGTGCGCATCGTGCCTGGCCCGACGGGCGAGGTGAGCGAGGTGCACGTGTTGACGACCACGGAAGTGTCGCCGAAGCAGACCGTGCGCAACGTCGAGAGCGCGCTGCTGGCGAACCTGGGGATGCGCGTGAGCCACAAGAAGATCTCGGTGGCGACGAGTGAAGGTCCGGCGGCCGAAGCGATCCGTGCGGCGCGGTATACGCCGGGGTTCGGCACGCCTGTCGTGACGCCTCCGCCGCCGGCGGAGCCGGAAGCGAAGTCGAACCGCCGGCTGCTGTACTTCGAGGACGTCGAGGTGCGGCGGTCGCGCGCGAGCGGGATGACCTGTCGGGTGACGCTGCGCCGTGGGGACCAGATGTTCGTGGGCGAGGCGCAGGGTCAGGAGACGCACAC
>DASSIC010000703.1:0-6966 GCA_035692325.1 Gemmatimonadaceae bacterium
AAGCTAGCGCGTCCGCGCCCGCTTCGTGTGCGCGATCGGGGAGTGGGACATACGCTGGAAGGCACTCTTGACGTTCCAGCCGATTCGGCGTTTATTCGGCTCATGTGACAACCGGAGCCGGGTCCGGCCGGTTCTCTCCCTCAGCCAAGGTGCAGCGATGTCCACGACGACCATGCAGTCCCGGAGCGCGCCCCCACTCAATCGTCTCACGCCCGTCCTCGTCGTCGACGCGGTCGAGCCGTGCATCCAGTTCTGGATCGAGCGATTCGGGCTCGTCCCCGAGAGCGAGGTGCCCGGTGAAGCGGGGAAGCTGGTGTTCGCGATCGTGAAGAAGGGCGACGTCGAGATCATGTACCAGACGCGCGAAAGCGTCCTGGCGGAGCGCCCCGATGCGGCGGCGGAGTTCACCGGTCATTCGACGGCGCTGTTCATCACGACGGAAGATCTGAACGCCGTCGAGCGCGCGCTCGAGGGCGTGCCGGTGGTGAAGGCACGTCACAAGACCTTCTACGGCAGCGAGGAGATCTACGTGCGCGAGCCGGGTGGCAACACGGTGGGATTCGCGCAGTTCGCCTGAGCGCAGTCCTCCGAAACCGCTCGCTCAGGCACGGCGTAGGGAGGGGGTCTTCACCCCCTCCCTCCATGCTCGCACGCTCCCGACTCGCGCTCGCGATCGCGATGGTGTCCGCCCTGCGCGCCCTCGCCGCGCACGCGCAGGGCCTCGACCTGACGGTGAATCACGTCGGCATCGCGATCGGCGACGTGCCGCGCGTTACGGGACTGCGACTCAATTATCGCGATCGCAATCTCGAGTGGGTCAACGGGATCAACGCCACGATCTGGACGCCCTACGATGAGGGATCGGGCACGGTGCGAGGTCTCGCGCTCGGTCTGCCCCTCACCGGCGCGGCACGCATCGACGGCATCGCCACCGGAATCCTTGGCGCCGGGGCGAGAGATCGCATCCGCGGACTCGGCGTCGCGCCGCTCGGTATCGGCACGGGCGGCACGCTCGAGGGGGTGATGGTCGGCGGGCTCGGCGTCGGATCTGGCGCGGGGATGACCGGCATCGGCGTGGGCGGGCTCGGGATCGGGAGCGGAGGTCCACTGCGCGGCGTCTTCGTCGGTGGACTCGGCGTCGGGGGAGGTGGGAGCGTCGACGGCATCGTCATCGGTGGCCTCGGTGCCGGCGTCGGCGGTCATCTCCGAGGGCTGGCGATCGGGGGCCTGGGCGTGGGGGGCGGAGGCAGTGCCGAGGGGATCATGATCGGTGGCCTCGGTGTCGGTGCGGGCGGTGAAGTGACGGGCCTCGCGATCGGCGGGCTCGGCGTCGGCAGCGGAACCCGAGTGCACGGACTCGCGATCGGCGGACTCGGTGTCGGCGCTCCGCGCATCGACGGTATCGCGATCTCGGCGCTCGGCGCGGGCGCGCAGGACGCGAACGGTGCGCTGATCGCCCCGTGGGTGAAGATCGAGCACGGCGAGATGCAGGGACTCACCGTGGGCGCCTTCAACCAGGTGCGCGGGCTGCACCACGGCCTGGCGATCGGCATCGTGAACTATGCCGAGGAGCTGCAGGGGGTGCAGGTCGGGGTGATCAACATTGCGCGCAACAATCCGAGTGGCGCGAAAGTCCTTCCGATCGTGAACGCGCATTTCGAGTAGTGATCAGTTGACTCACGACTGAATCGCTGAACGACTCACGACGGACAACGGGGTTGCCCGACCGCCGAATCGCGTTCGGGCAACCCCGTTCTCTGTTTTCAGTCAGCCAGCTATCCAGTCAGGCAGTCAACTGCCGACTCATGCCGGAACGGCCGCATTCGTGGCACCGGCGGCAGCGCTCGAGGGATCGAGCGAGTCGCGGAAGACTTCCAGCGCCAGCTCGACCTTGCCGAAGGGGGCCGAGACCTGCACGCCCTGCACGGAGTCGCGGACGCGGTCGAGCATCTCGCGGGCGATGGCGATCCCCTCCGCCACCGCGTGCTCCTTGGACTTCTCGCCCGCGGCGCGCATGCGGGCGATCACGCTGTCCGGCACGCTCACTCCCGGCACCTCGTTGGCGAGGAACTCGGCGTTGCGGACGCTGACGAGCGGCCAGATGCCGGCCACGATCGGGATGCGCGCGCCTTCGGTCCGCCGGAGGAAGTTCTCGAGCTGCTTGGCGTCGAACACCGGCTGCGTGACGGCGAACTCCGCCCCCGCCTCCACCTTCCAGGCGAAGCGCTTCAGCTCGTGCTCGAGATCGATCGGCGCCGGGTTCACGCCGACGCCGATGACGAACTTCGTCGGGGCGCCGATCGCGTTGTCGCCAGGATCGCGGCCGTGATTGAGGTTGCTCACGAGATTGGTGAGCCCGATCGCGTCGATGTCGAACACCGCCGTGGCGCTCGGATACGGCCCCATCTTGGGTGGATCGCCGGTGATGAGCAGCAAGTTGCGCAAGCCAACGGCTGAAGCACCCAACAAGTCGCTCAGCATGCCGAGCAGGTTGCGGTCGCGGCAGGCGTAGTGCGTCACCGTTTCGATGCCGACGCGCTGCTCGATGAGGAGCGACGTGAGGAGCGCGCCCATGCGGCTCTGCGCGCGCGGACCATCCGGCACGTTCACCGCGTCCACGCCGGCGCGCTTGAGCTGCCCGACGTCGGTGAGCATGCGCGTCGCGTCGACGCCGCGCGGCGGCACGATCTCCACGCTCGTGACGAATGCTCCCGCGGCGAGCTTGGCTCCCCAGCGCGAGCGCTCCGCCAGCGGCACGGCCTCAACGTCCGGCGTGCGCTTCCCTTCGCGCAGCACGGGCGACTGCCCCACGCCGACGTGCACGGATGCAGCGGTGCGCGCGAATCGCGGACTGAGCGGGCGCACTCCTTCGCACATCGCGTGAATGTGCTCCGGCGTCGTGCCACAGCAGCCGCCGACGACCTTCGCTCCTGCCTGCACGAGGTGCCGCGCATAGCTCGCCATGTATTCCGGGCTCGCCATGTACATGCTGCGGCCGCCGACGTCGCGCGGCATGCCGGCGTTGGGCTGCGCCGAAATCTTCTTGCGCGTCAACGGCGCCATCTTCTCGATCGCGTCGAGAATCGTCTGCGGTCCCACCGAGCAGTTGAGGCCGATCACGTCGGCGCCGAAGCGGTCGAGCGCGCGCGCGACGTCTTCCGGCGTCGCGCCGTACGGAGTCAGCCCGTCGACGCCGATCGTCATCTGCGCCACGACCGGCATCGCCGGATCGACCTCGCGCGCGGCGGCGATCGCCTGCCCGATCTCGTGCAGGTCACCGAAGGTCTCGAGGATGAACAGGTCGGCGCCTCCCTCCTTGAGTCCCTCCATCTGCTCACGGAAGATCGCGCGCGCCTCCTCGGCGGAGGTCGGGCCGTAGGGCTCAAGGCGCACGCCGAGCGGGCCCACGGCACCGGCGACGAGCACGTCGTGTCCCTGGTCGGCGGCCTCGCGTGCCAGCTCCGCCGCGCGCCGGTTGAGCTCCTTCGTCTGCGCCGCGAGTCCGAAGGTGCCGAGCTTCACCCGATTCGCGCCGAAGCTGTTCGTCTCGAGCACCTCGGCGCCCGCCTTCACGTACGCGCGATGCACGTCGCGCACGAGATCGGGCGAGCGGAGATTCAGCTCGTCGTAGCACTGATTGATGAAGACGCCCTTGGCGTACAACATCGTGCCCATCGCGCCGTCGAAGAGCACGAGCGCATCAGGGTCGATCAGCCGGTCGAGCGCCTGGCTTGTCATCAGACTAGCGCCTCTCCCCCGGTCCGGACCGCGTAGTACTTGGCCTGCGGATGATGCACGTGAATCGCCGCGGTGCTCTGCTCGGGGATGAGCTGGAACGCCGACGTGAGCTCCATTCCGAGCTCGGCTTCGGCGGGGAGAAGCTTGAAGAGCTGCTCGTGGTCTTCCAGGTCCGGGCAGGCGCCGAAGCCCCACGAGTACCGCTTGCCGCGATGGCCGGGAATCCCCAGCTCGCGCCGCACGCGGCGATGCATCCACTCGGCCGTGGCCTCCGCGGCCTCGACCGCGATGCCGTGCGAGTACAACCCTTCGCTGTATTCTCCCGCCGCCTGGAGCGCCTCGAACCGGCGCGACGCCTCGTCGCCCACCGTCACGATCTGGAGGGCCACGACGTCCACGTCGCCGCTCGCTGCGGGGCGAAAGTAGTCGGAGATGCAGAGCCGCTCTCGGCCGTCCTGCCGCGGGAAGTGGAATCGCGTCTTCTCCACCAGCGAGCCGTCGCGCGCGTACACCTCGGGGTCGTAGACCACGAGGTCGTTGTCCACGCTCTGCACCGGGAAATAGCCGTACACCGCCTGCGGCTTGAGCCATCCTTCGGCGATCGCCTCCTTGCGCAGCCGCGCCAGCGTCGGCTCGAACTCCTCCTTCACCATCCGCTGGTACTCCGGACCCGAGCCGCGTCCTCCCCACTGGAGCCGATACAGCTCGTCGAGGTCCAGCAGGTCGAGCACTTCCTCCACCGGGATGTCGTGCAGCACCCTCGTCCCCCAGAACGGCGGCGTCGGCACCGGGTGATCCTGGGACACATCGCTGCGCTCTCCGGTGTCGCTCCCTCGCTTGAGGTCCTTGCCGACGTTGCCGTGGAGGAACGTGTCCTTGCGGGCGTCGTCGAGCAGCTTGGCGATCGCGATCTGTCGACGCTCCGGACTGTCCTGGAGCGCATCCATCGTCTCCAGTCCCTCGAAGGCGTCCTTGCAGTAGAAGACGCCCGACTCGTACGCGCGCTCGCCCTCGACGAACATGGCGCGGCGGCCGAAGCGGCGATTGATCGCCGCGCCGCCGATGAGCACCGGGATCTGGATGCCGCGCTTGTCGAGCTCCTGCACGCAGAGGGGCATCTGCTTGCTCGTGCTCACCAGCAGCGCGGAGAGTCCGATCGCGTCGGCCCCCACTTCCAGCGCCTTCTCGATGATCGTGTTCACCGGCACCTGCTTGCCCAGATCGAACACGGTGTAGCCGTTGTTGCTGAGGATCGTGTTGACGAGCGACTTGCCGATGTCGTGCACGTCGCCGTACACCGTGGCGAGCACTACCTTGCCCTTGGTGTAGCCTTCGGCCTTCTCGAGGAAGGACTCGAGATGCTTCACCGCCTTCTTCATCACTTCGGCGCTCTGGAGCACGAAGGGGAGAATGAGCTCGCCGGCGCCGAACTTGTCGCCGACCTCCTTCATCGCGGGGAGAAGGACGTCGTTCAGCACGCGCACGGGGTTCTCGCGCACGCCGGCCGCGTCGAGCGCGTCCTCGATCCCTTCCTTCTTTCTGTGAAGGACCATCCAGTGGACCTTCTGCTCCGGCGTCATGCCGGCGGTCGGGTCTTCCTTCTCCGAACGAGCGGCCAGCTCAGTTGCGGATGAGAAGCCGTCGATGAACCGCTGGAGCGCGTCGGGCCGGCGATTGAACACGAGGTCGTCCGCCAGCGCGCGATGCTCGGTGCTGATCTCGGCGTACGGCGTGATGTGCGCCGGGTTGACGATCGCCGCGTCGAGCCCGGCGTCGACGCAGTGGTGCAGGAACACCGAGTTGAGGACGTAGCGCGCCGCCGGGTCGAGCCCGAAGCTGACGTTGGAGACGCCGAGGATGGTGAAGACTCCCGGCAGCTCGCGCTTGATGAGCCGGATGCCCTCGATCGTCTCGTGCGCGCTGTCGATCCACTCCGCGTCGCCGGTGGCGAGCGTGAAGGTGAGCGCGTCGTAGATGAGGTCCTCGGCCTTCATGCCGTATTCACCGACGACGATGTCGTAGATCGCCTTCGCCACCTCGAGCTTGCGCTCGCGCGTCTTGGCCATCCCCACCGGATCGATCGTCAGCGCGACGAGCGCCGCGCCGTGCTTCCTGGCGATCGGCACGACGGAGTCGATGCGCTTGCGGCCATTCTCCATGTTGATGGAGTTGATGATCGCGCGGCCGGGGATGTGCTGGAGCGCCGCCTCGATGACCGGTGCCTCGGTGGAGTCCACCATGATCGGCGTCTCGACGCTCATCGAGATGAGCTTCACCAGCTTCGACATCTGCTCCGCTTCGTCGGCGCGCTCGGTGAGCGCGACGCAGACGTCGAGCACGTGCGCGCCCGACTCCTGCTGCTCGCGCGCGACCTCGAGGATCCCCTCGTAGTCGTCGGCCAGCAGGAGGCGCTTCACCTTGCGCGAGCCCTGCGAGTTCACGCGCTCGCCGACCAGCAGCGGTGCCGGCTCCTGGCGCAGCGTCGTGGCGCGCATGGCGGACGAGACCTGGGCCTCGCGCGCGTGCAGCGCGAGCGGGGCGGGCGTCGTCTCGTGCACGGCGGCAACGATGGCCGCGAGGTGCTCCGGCGTCGTGCCGCAGCAGCCGCCGACGATCCGCACGCCGAAGTCCTTCACGAAGTCGCGCAGCATGCCGGCCATCGGCAGCGGCTCGAGCGGGTAGATCGCCTCGCCGGTGCCGGTGTTGAGGGGCAGCCCCGCGTTGGGAATGACGGAGATCGGCAGCGACGCGTGCTCGGTGAGGAAGCGCACCGGCTCGCGCATGTGCTCCGGTCCGGTGGAGCAGTTGAGCCCCACCACGTCGACGCGCATCGCTTCGAGGGTGGTGAGCGCGCTGGCGATGTCGGTGCCGAGCAGCATGCGGCCGCTCGTATCGAGCGTGACCTGCGTCTGCACGGGGATGCGCCGGCCGAGCTCCGCGAACAGCCGCTCGAAGCCCGTGAGCGCGGCCTTCACCTCGAGGATGTCCTGCGCCGTCTCGACGAGCAGGACGTCGACGCCGCCCTCGACGAGATACTTCGCCTGCAGGTAGTACGTCTCGGCCAGCGCGTCGAAGGTGATGGCGGACAGCGCGGGGTCGCTGCTCGACGGCAGCATCCCCGTCGGGCCGATCGAGCCCGCGACGAACCGCGGACGGTCCGGCGTCGCGTACTTGTCGCAGGCCGCCCGCGCCAGACGCGCCGCCTGGACGTTGATGTCACGCGTCTTC
>DASSIC010000704.1:0-5700 GCA_035692325.1 Gemmatimonadaceae bacterium
TTCGGAGACAGATGGATTGAAGAAGCGTCCCGCCCGCGCCACCGCGTACCTCACGGTGGCGCTCCTGGTTCTCGTCGCGCTCCGCTACACGCCGGAGCTTCCCGACACTCCCGCCGCGGGCGTCCTCCAGCAGGGCAGCCCCGTCGCCGTCGCCAACTTCGTCGCGCCGCCGGCGGTTGCATCGCGCACCGAGAAGCTCAATCGCGGTGAGACGCTGATCGGCCTCTTCAAGCGCGTCGGCATCTCCGACGAGTCGGCCAAGGAGATCGTTCGCGCCGCGACCAGCACGGCCATCGAGCCGCGCTATCTCCAGGCCGGCATGCCGGTGGAGTTCACCGGCGACAGTGCCGGCACCGAGCCCAAGGAGCTCGTCTTCCACCTCGCCATCGACCGGCTGCTCCGCATGCGCCGCTCGGCGCAGGGCTGGGTGGGCACCGAGGAGCGCCTGCCCTGGCAGACGGACACCGTCGTCGTGGGCGGCACGATCAACAGCAATCTGTACCAGGCGATGGACGCCAGCGCCTCGCAGTACTTCCCCGCGCGCTCGAAGGACGAGCTCACGTGGGCGCTCGCCGACATCTTCGAGTATCGCGTCGACATGAGCCGCGATCTCCAGGTGGGTGACCAGTTCCGCGCGCTCGTCGAGCGCAGCGTCGGTCCCGGTGGCATCACGAAGGTCGGCAAGGTGCTCGCCGCGTCGTTCACGCTTTCAGGCAGCGAGATCTCCGCCGTTCGCTTCGACAGCAAGTCCGCCAGCCCGCAGTACTACGATGCGACGGGTCGCTCCATGCGCGCCGCGTTCCTGCGCGCGCCGCTCGAGTTCCGGCGCATCTCCAGCACCTTCGGCAACCGCTTCCACCCGATCCTCGGCCGGTGGAAGTCGCACAAGGGGACGGACTACGCCGCGGCGCCGGGTACGCCCGTGCGCGCCATCGGCGACGCCGTCGTCGTCCGCGCCGGTTGGGGCGGGGGCTACGGCAACGTGCTCGAGCTGCGTCACCGCAACGGCTACGTCACGCGCTACGGTCACCTGCGCGGCTTCGCCAAGGGGATTCGCCCCGGCGTTCGCGTGAACATCGCGCAGACCGTCGCCTACGTCGGCACGACGGGGCTGAGCACCGGGCCGCATCTCCACTTCGAGGTGCTGATCAACGGCGTGCAGCATGACTCGCGCGTCGCGCTCAAGTCCGTGGCCGGCGATCCGATCCTCCGCTCCGAGAAGGCCGCCTTCGATGCGCGTCGCGAGCAGCTGCTCGCCTCGCTCTCCGGCGCACCGGGCGTCGTACGGCTCGCATCGCGCTGAGTCACCGCCCGCTCGCATCGTCCAAACCCCCGCGTCCGCCGCTCGGCGACGCGGGGGTTCTGCATTCGCCGCTGGCGGCGGGCCGAACCGCCCGCTAAGGGTTCGCCATGCTCTCGTGGCTCATCGGCGCCGTCGTCGGCGCGCTCGTCACTCTCTGGCAGTACGGCCGCACCGCCTCGACGCGCCGCCTCGCGCTCCCGGCTGCGCTGCGCGCGATCGCCACGGCGCTCGTCGTCGCGCTGCTGCTCGAGGCGCCGGCTGGCACAGCGCGCGCCGTCGTCCCGGATGTGGCCGTCGACGCCTCCGAGAGCTGGCTGCGTGCCGCCCCGCGCTGCGACCGTTGGCGTGCGGCGCTGGACTCGGCGTCGGCGCTTGGTGCGGGGCGCTGGCAGCGCTTCGGCGACTCGGTGCGCACCGATCAATCCACGAACGCGCCAGCCGATCATGCGTCCCGGCTCCGCCCCGTCGTCGATCGCGCGGCGGCGACCGGGCGGCCGGTGGTGATCATCACCGACGGTGAGCTGGACGACGGCGACGCAGTGGACGCGTTGCCGCGCGGCTCGCGCACGATCGTCATGCCCTGCACGCCGGCGCCCGACGCCGCGCTGTCCACGATCGAGGTGCCGCGCACGCTCGTCGCCGGTGACACGCTTTCCGGTCGGGTGACCGTGGTGGCCGGCGCCGCGGGTGCCGCAGCGGGCCAGGTCGACATCCGCCTCGACAGCACCCGCCTGGCGCTCGTGCCCTATCTCGCCCTCACGGCCTTCGCCGAGCAGACGCTCGAGTTCCGCGTCGTGGCAACGGGCGGAGATCGTGCCGCCCTGCTGCGGGCGTCGATCCACGGCGACGTCGAAGCACGCAACGACACGCTCTCGGTCGGCGTCGACGTGAGCAGGGCCCCCGCAGCGGTGTTCGTCTCCACGGCGCCCGACTACGACGCGCGGGAGGCGGTCGCCGCTCTGCGCAGCGTGACGTCGCTGCCGACACGCGCGTATTACCGCGTTGCGCCGGGTGCGTGGCGGATGGACGGCACCCTCGCGCGCGTGGAGGAAAGCGTCGTGCGCGCGGCCGTGCGCGATGCGCCGATCGTCGTGCTCCATGGTGATACCGCCGCCTTCGGGCCACCACGCACGGCGACGCGTGGTGCGCTTCTCCTGTTCGCACCGCCCGCCGCGAGCGATGGCGAATGGTTCGCCGCTGCCGCTCCACCGTCGCCCATCGCCGCCACGACCGGTGTGCTGCCCTTCGACAGTCTGCCGCCGCTGGATGTCGCTCCGGCGATGCCGCGCGGCGAGTGGCAGGGGCTCGTCGTGCGCCGCGGCGGCTCGTCGGACGATCGCCGGACGGCGCTCGTGGGCTGGGATGCGCCGCGCCGCATCGCCGTCCTCGGCGCTTCGGGATTGTGGCGCTGGCGATTTCGCGGCGGCGCGCGGGCGGATGCCTATTCTGCGTTCTTCGGCAGTCTGTACGACTGGCTGGCGGCGGGGCGCAGCGACCGCCGCGCCGCCGTTCCGGATGGCGCGCCGATGCGCGCCGGCGCGCCCATTCGCTGGCGTCGCGGCGCTGGGGCTGACAGCGTCGTGGCCGTCACGATCACGCGGCGCTCCGCCACGGGGCGGGTGTATACGGTGACGCTGCGGTTCCTCGACGGTGCTACCGTGACGGAATCGCCGGCGCTGCCGCCCGGCGTGTACGACGCTCGCATGGCTGGCGGCAGCGCGGTGCTCGCGGTCAATCCGTCGCGGGAGCTCGTGCCTCGCCGCCCGTCCGTCGCCACGCGGCGCGTGGGCGGGGCCGCCACGCTCGGCGACGCACCCGCCCTGCGCTCGCTGGGCTGGGTGTACGCGTTGGTGGTATTGCTGCTCTGTGCGGAGTGGGGGCTGCGGCGCAAGGCCGGGGTGCGGTAGGGAGCCCGCCCTCGCGCTGGTTTAGCTTTGATGCATGCGAATTCTGCGAAAGAACGATGATCTCCCGAAGCGCTCGCTGTGGGCGAAGATCAAGGACGTCGCGCTCATGGACGTCGCCGTCATTGCGCGCGGCGGCGTGGATGCCGGCTCGCTCGAGCGGCTGGAAGAGCTGCTGCTCGAGTCGGATATCGGCGTTCCCACCACTCTGCGTCTCGTCGCCGACGTGGAGCGCCTCGCGTCGCTGGGCAAGGTGAAGAGCCAGGACCAGTTCCTCGAGGCGCTGCGCGACGGGATCACCACCTCGCTCAGCAGCGGCCGCAGCGATCCCGCGCTCACGCTGTCGAGCGGGAAGCCGAGCGTGATCCTCGTCGTAGGGGTGAACGGCGCGGGCAAGACGACCTTCATCGGCAAGCTCGCGGCGCGCCTGCGCGGTGAGGGGAAGAAGGTCATGGTCGCCGCCGGCGACACCTTTCGCGCCGGTGCGGTGGATCAGCTGCGCGTGTGGGCCGAGCGCACCGGATCCGAGTTCGTCGGGGCGAGCGCTGGCACCGATCCGGCCTCGGTCGCGTTCGACGCGATCGACGCGGCCGTGGCGCGCGGCGTGGACGTGCTGATCGTCGATACGGCGGGGCGGCTGCACACGAGCGATGGGCTGATGACGGAGCTGAAGAAGGTCGCGCGCGTCATCACGAAGCGGCTCCCCGATGCGCCGCACGAGACGCTGCTCGTGCTCGACGGCACGATCGGGCAGAACGCGGTGCAGCAGGCGAAGATCTTCGCCGCCGCCGTGCCGCTCAGCGGGCTGGTGGTGACGAAGCTCGACGGCACCGCCAAGGGGGGCGTCGTCGTCGCCGTACACGAGGCGGTGGACCTGCCGGTGAAGTTCGTGGGGGTGGGCGAGCAGAGCGGCGATCTCCTGCCGTTCGACGCCCGCGAGTTCGCCGGGGAGCTGCTGGGCAGCGAGTGAAGCGCGACGCTCCCCGGCAGCAGCGGCTGCGGCTCGATACGCCGGTCACCTACCTCAAGGGAGTGGGACCGGCGCGGGCCGAAGCGCTGCGTCGCCTGGGTGTCGTGACGGCGGGCGATCTGCTCTATCACATCCCGCACCGGTACGAGGACGCGAGCACCGTCGCGACCATCTCGTCGCTCGAGCCGGGGATGCAGGGGACCGTCATCGGGCGCGTCGTCTCGAAAGGGGTCCTCCCGACGCGAAAGGGGCTGCGGATCTTCCAGGCCGTGCTCCGCGACGAGACGGGGATGATCGAGGTGTCCTGGCCTGGCCAGCCCTATCTCGACCGCACGATCGCGAAGGACGATGTGCTGCTCGTGAGCGGCAGCGTGCGCTTCTTCCACGGCCGCCAGCTCCAGCCGCGCGAGTACGTCAACCTCGGCGACGAGGACGAAGGCACGGCGCAGGGGCGCGTGCTCTCGGTGTATCCCGCCACCGAGGGACTGTCGTTCAAGGTGATTCGCGGCATCATCGAGTCGCACCTCGATGAGCTGCTGCCCCTCGTCACGGAGTACCTGCCGCGCGACGTGCTGTCGTTTGCGGCGGTGCCGTCCATCGGCGACGCGCTGCGCATGGTGCACCGGCCGGCGTCGCTTGGCGAGGCGATGGAAGGGCGCGCCCGGCTGGCGTTCGAGGAGCTGCTGTTCGTGCAGCTGCTCCAGCAGCGCGCGAAGGCGCTGGCCCGCGAGACTCGGCGGGGCATTCATTTCGAGAACAAGCGCGCCCTCACGACGAGGCTGCGTGAAGCGCTCCCGTTCCAGCTCACCGGCGCACAGGCGCGCGTGCTCCGCGAGATCTTCGCCGACATGTGCAGCGAGCGGCGCATGCAGCGCCTCCTCCAGGGCGACGTCGGGAGCGGGAAGACGATCGTCGCGCTGTTCAGCGCACTGCTCGCGATGGAGAACGGCTATCAGGCGGCGATCATGGCGCCCACCGAGCTGCTCGCCGAGCAGCACATGCGCTCCATGACCAGGCTGCTCGAGCCGCTGGGGATTGCGCCACTGCTCGTCACCGGGAGCCTCAAGGCGCGGGCGCGGAAGGAGCTCGCCGTCCGCCTCGCCGATCCCACGCCGGCGCTGGTGGTGGGGACGCACGCGCTGGTACAGGAAGCGACGGCGTTCGCGCGACTCGGCCTCGCCGTCGTCGACGAGCAGCACCGTTTCGGGGTGGAGCAGCGCAAGGCGCTGGGAGCCAAGGGTGAATCACCCGACGTGCTCCTGATGACCGCCACGCCGATCCCACGCTCGCTCGCGCTCACGCTGTACGGTGATCTCGATCTGTCCATCCTCGACGAGCGGCCGCCGGGACGGCAGCCCATCACCACCGCGCTGCGGCCCGAGGCGGCGCGCGACCGCGTGCTGCAGTTCGTCGATCGCGAGATCGCGAAGGGGCGCCAGGCGTACGTCGTCTATCCGGTGATCGAGGAGTCGGAGAAGACCGACCTGCGCGCCGCGACGACCGCGTTCGCCGAGCTGACGGAG
>DASSIC010000705.1:0-2212 GCA_035692325.1 Gemmatimonadaceae bacterium
GACGACCCCGCCGCCCGCGACCGGTGAGCGGGTTCTCGTCGTGGACGACGAGGCCGACATCGTGGCGCTGGTGGCCTATCATCTCGCCAAGAGCGGGTATCGCGTCTCCACCGCGGCTTCGGGCCCCGACGCGCTGGAAACCGCGCGGCGCGAGCGCCCGGCGCTCGTGGTCCTCGACCTGATGCTCCCCGGGCTCTCCGGCTACGACGTGCTGGAGCAGCTGCGCGCCGGCGACGCGACGAAGGACATCGCCGTCCTCATGCTCACGGCACGCCGCGAGGAGCAGGATCGCATTCGCGGCCTTTCGCTCGGCGCCGACGACTATCTGACGAAGCCGTTCAGCCCACAGGAGCTGGTGCTGCGCGTCGCGGCGATCCTGCGTCGCGTCGGCGCGAGTGGCGCGGGCGCCTCCAACAAGCTCGTGGCGGGTCCGCTTGAGATCGACACCGCTGCACACGTGGTGCGCGTCGAGGGCGAGCCGGTGGAGCTCACGCCGACGGAGTTCAAGCTGCTGCTCACCCTCGCCGAGCGGCGTGGACGCGTGCAGGCGCGCGCGCACCTGCTCCAGACGGTGTGGGACGCCGCCCCCGACATCCAGACGCGCACCGTGGACATGCACGTCCAGCGGCTGCGGGCGAAGCTCGGCGTCGCCGGCGACCTGGTGGAGACGGTGCGCGGCTTCGGCTATCGCTTGCGCGCCGCCCCGGCGCGCGGCGCATGAGCCTCGCGCGGCGGCTCCTCCTCGGCTCGTTCATCGTCGTCACGACGCTCGTCGTCGCGGTCGTCATCATCGCGGGCGGGCGGCTGCGCGAGCGGCTCGTCGCCGAGAGGACGGATGAGCTGAGTCGCGACGCGCGATTGATCGCCGCCGACTGGCGTCGCGGCATGGATGCCGATTCGCTCGCGCATCGCGCCGGCACCGCGCTGGGCTATCGCGTCACCCTGATCGACAGCGCCGGGGTCGTGGTGGGAGACGCGGAATTCAGCCCCGCGGCGCGGCGGCGGCTCGAGAATCACTCGACGCGGCCCGAAGTCGTGGCCGCCAGAGCGGAAGGGATGGGTTCGTCGCGCCGGCAGAGCGCCTCCGCCGGCGACGAAGAGCTCTACGTCGCGGTTCGCCATCCCCTCGGCTTCGTGCGCGTCTCGCTCACGACGACGCGCCTCGATCAGGTAGTGGACGGCGCGCAGCGCGACGTGCTGATGAGCGGTCTCGTCGCACTCGTCGGCGTGCTCCTGCTGTCGACCGTCTTCGCGCGCAGCATCTCGCAGCCGGTGGTGGAGCTGCGCAACGTCGCGCGCGCGATCGCCGACGGCGACCTGCGCCGCCGCCCCGCGCTCTCGGCGCCGGGCGAAGTGGGTGATCTCGCGACGGCGCTGCATCGCATGGCCGAGCAGCTCCAGATGCGGCTCACCGCGCTCGAGTCGGACGACCAGCTCATGATCGCCGTGCTCGAATCGCTGGAGGAGGGGGTGTTGGCGATCGACGAGCGCGGAATGGTCGTCCGCATCAACCAGCGTGCACGCATGCTGCTCGACGCGTCGGCACCCCTCCCGTTCCCGCGCGAGCTGCTCCCGCGGGATCCCGCCCTCCGCGCCGCGGTCGACGCGGCGATGGACGGACGGAGCACGCCACCGGAAGAGGTGTCGCTGCACGACCGCACGGTGGCGGTAGCGTCTCGCCCACTGTCGGCGTCGGGGGCGGTGGTCACCGTGCTCGATCTCACCGTGCTGCGAAAGCTGGAGACGATCCGTCGCGACTTCGTGGCCAACGTGAGCCACGAGCTCAAGACCCCGCTCACGGCCGTGAGTGGCTACGCCGAGACGCTGCTCGACGACGACATCCCGGCGGAGCAGCGGCGCCGGTTCGTCGAGACGATCCGCGACAATGCCGGCCGGATGCAGCGGATCGTGGACGACCTGCTCGACCTCTCGCGCATCGAGAGCGGGGGATGGCGTCCGAACATCGGGTCCGTCGCCGTCGACGGCATCGTGCGCGACGTGTTCGCCGCGGTGAAGCCGGCGGCCGACGCGAAGGGGTTGCGCCTGGTGGCGGAGATCCCGCCCGCCGCGCGTGTGGTGCACGCCGACCCGACTGCATTCCGCCAGATCGTGAGCAATCTGGTGGAGAACGCCGTGCGCTACACGCATGAGGGAAGCGTCACGCTCCGCACGCGTCTTGGCGAGGCTGGCGTGTGGATGGACGTGCGCGACA
>DASSIC010000706.1:0-2086 GCA_035692325.1 Gemmatimonadaceae bacterium
CTGCTGGTCGGTGCTGGACAGGCAGTCCATCGCCGCGAGCGCGTCGGGCTCCAGCACGACCGTCGCGCGGCGGGTGCCGATGCCGTTGGCGAATGCGGTGATCCAGCTCCGGTACGCGTCGGCGGTGGTGGAGTTGCCCCCCGAGAGCCCGCCGCAGTCGCGTTGCGGGATGTTGTAGGCGACGAAGATGGGCATGGCGCCGGCGCTGGTGATCGTCGTCGTCGCCGCATCCACGTCCGCCTGGACGTTCGTGTTCCAGTTGCCGATCCAGCGCGCCGTCGGCTGCGCGGCGACCTTGTCCATCTGCAGGGCGTCGGCGGGGCGCGTGACGCGCCAGGCGTCGGCGGTCTTGCGGGCGTTGGAGTACGGATCGATCCACAGCGTGGCGCCCGCCAGGAGGTTGGGGGCGTCGGGACTCACGGTCGGGGGCGGCGGTGCGGGAACGGGCGCGTCCTTGACCCTCCGGCGCGCCAGGTCGGCATCGGAAGAGACGCCGGTGGGCGAATCGCCGGAGCACGCGGCGGCGGCGGCGAGGAGAATGGCGAGGAGACGGGCCGACGGCGCGGGGAGGGAGAGCGCGGGTCGGGTGGACCGTGCCGAAGGTGACATGGTCGGAGCCGGTGCAGGGTGCGACGATGTGGGCCGACCGGGGAGTCGGCGCGGGCGGGAGCGCGAACACAATCCAGGGAAAGACGCGCGTAAACATCCGGCGTAACGAGCGAGCTCTGCCGCAAGTTGTTGCCGACGCGGAACTTACGAGCTCGGCGGCCCGGGCCGTGCAATGGATCACAAACCGTCGCAACCCATTCGCTCGGAGCACGCACATTTCCCCCGTCCCCACCCCGTCGACACGCAGCGCGCTGTCGGCGAACACGATACCGCGCCTGTCCCGCGCCCAGGAGCTGGCCATCCACACGGTGGCCATCGCCGCGTACGTCTACGCCCTGTACTGGATCACCTGGCGCTGGACCCACACGGTCAACTGGGAGCATCCCGTCTTCTCGCTCGTGCTCCTGATCGCCGAGTCGTTCGGCGTGGTGAGCATGGCGTTCTTCTTCTTCACCGTGTGGCGGCTCGAGCGCCGCGAGCCGCCGCCGGCGCCGCAGGGGCTCAAGGTCGACGTCTTCATCACCTGCTACGACGAGCCGCTGCAGCTCCTGCGGCGCACGGCGATCGGCGCGCGCGCCATCCGCTATCCGCACACGACGTACATCCTCGACGACGGCAAGCGCGACGAGGTGGCGAGCATGGCCGGGGAGCTCGGCATCGGCTACATCCGGCGAGAGGGGAATGAGCATGCGAAGGCGGGCAATCTCAATCACGCCTTCACCGTCACGTCGGGCGACTTCGTCCTTCAGCTCGACGCCGACCATGTCCCCCTCCCCAACATCCTCGATCGCCTCCTCGGCTACTTCGACGATCCGAAGGTGGCCTTCGTGCAGTCGCCGCAGGATTTCTACAACACCGACTCCTTCACGCACGTCGTGAACGACGAAGGGCGCCGGCTGTGGGAGGAGAACCGGTTGTTCTTCTCGCTCATCCAGCCCGGGAAGGATCGCCTGAACGCCGCGTTCTTCTGCGGGAGCTGCGGCGTGCTGCGTCGCGAGGCGTTCGACGAGATCGGCGGCTTCTCCGTGCAGACGATCACGGAGGACATGGAAACGTCGATGCTGCTTCACGCCGCGGGATGGAAGTCGCTCTACCACGGCGAGACGCTCGCGTACGGTCTCGCCCCCGCGTCCGCCGCGCAGTATCACGTGCAGCGGCTGCGCTGGGGCCAGGGCTCCATGCAGATCCTCCGCAAGATGAACCCCTTGTTCCAGAAGGGGCTGAACTGGAAGCAGCGCATCGCGTACTTCTCGTCGGTGATCGTGTACATCGACGGCATTCAGCGGATGATCTTCTACCTCGCGCCAGTGATGTTCTTCCTCTTCGGCGTGCTGCCCGTGCACGTCGCCAACCGCGAGCTGCTGCTGCGCCTCGTGCCGTACCTGTTCCTCACGATCGGCTCATTCGAGCTGATGTCCCGCGGGACCGGGTACATCCTGATCTCGGAGCGCTACAACATGACGCGCTTCTGGACGTA
>DASSIC010000707.1:0-4255 GCA_035692325.1 Gemmatimonadaceae bacterium
GAAGGGGGGCACGGCGTCGCGATGCTCGAGGGCCGTCGCGAACAGGTGCCCCTCCATGTGATGCACGCCCACGGTGGGAATGCCGCGCCCGAACGCGAGCGCCTTGGCGAAGCTCACCCCGACGAGCAGCGCGCCGACGAGCCCCGGCGCGTTCGTCACCGCCACGGCATCGACGTCGCCGAGCTCCACCTTTGCGTCGGTCAGCGCCTGACGCACCACCGGGACGATGGCCGTGAGGTGATGCCGCGACGCGATCTCCGGGACCACGCCGCCGAAGATGCGATGCACGTCCTGCGACAGGATGACGAGCGATTCCAGCGTCGCGTCGTCGCCGCGGCCGGAGAGCACCGCGGCCGACGTCTCGTCGCACGAAGTCTCGATGCCGAGGATGCGCGTCACGCCCTTGCTCAGCGCGACGCGGTGTGGGCGCCGAGCAGCTCGCGGATCAGCGCGCGGTTGGCCTCGGAGCTCCAGTCCGCGGCGCCGATGATCTTCTTCCGGATCGTGCCGTCGCGCGCGATGACGAAGGTCTCCGGGTAGCCGGTGATCTGGTAGTTGCGCGACGTGACCGCCGACGGATCGTGCAGGATCTCGAAGGTGAGGCCGAGCTCCTTCACGAACTCGCGGATGTGATCCTCGGTGCCGGCGTCGTCCACGCTCACGGCGACGACGGAAAGCCCCTGCGGCCCGAACTCGCGATGCAGCTTCTCGATGCTCGGCATCTCCACCTTGCACGGCTCGCACCAGGTGGCCCACACGTTGAGCAGCACGACCTTGCCCTTGTAGTCGGCCAGCGTCTTCGTGCGCTTCGCCGCGTCGAGGGTGACGGCCTGCATCGGCGGCGCCGCCGAGCCGACCGACACCGGAAAGAGCTCGTCGCCCAGGTAGTGCGTGGCCGCGGCGAGCAGCACGGCGAGCAGCGCCACGATGCCCAGCACGATGGACCACTGCTGCCGTGCGGTCATGCGGCGATCCTCACGCCCGGTGCGCGCACTGGGCGCGCAGCGCGGCGATCTCCGACGCCGGATCCTTCGCGCTGAACACCGCGTTGCCCGCCACGAAGGTGTCCGCGCCGGCGCGCCAGCATTCGGCGATCGTCTCGCGGTTGATCCCGCCGTCCACCTCGAGCACGGCGCCCGAGCCGGCGTCGTTCAGCATGCGCCGCGCGCGGGTGATCTTGTCCACCGACGCGCCGATGAACTTCTGTCCGCCGAAGCCGGGGTTCACCGACATCACGAGCAGCAGGTCGAGGACGTCGAGCACCTCTTCCACCGCGGAGAGGGGCGTGGACGGATTGATCGCGACCCCCGCCGTGGCGCCGAGCTCCCGGATGCGCGACAGCTGCCGATGCAGGTGCGGCGATACCTCGGAGTGGATCGTGAGCCCTGACGCGCCCGCGGCCACGAAGTCGTCGAAGTAGCGTTCCGGCTCGACCACCATGAGGTGCACGTCGAGGGGCAGCGCGGTCCGTTTCCGCACCGTCTCGATCACCTTCGCGCCGAAGGTGAGGTTGGGGACGAAGCGGCCGTCCATCACGTCCACGTGGATCCAGTCGGCGCCGGCGCGCTCCATCATCGCGACCTCGTCGCCGAGCTTCGAGAAATCCGCGCTGAGGATGGAGGGCGCGATGCGAACCGCGCTCATGGAGTCCCCGTGCCGGAGACGCGCAGCTGCACCGTCGCGCCGGGGAGAATCGTGGCGCCAGGCACCGGGCTCTGCCCCACCACGGTTCCGGCCGGCCCAGTCGCCATCGGGTCGAACGCCACCGACACGTCCTTCACGCCGAGCTGCGAGAGCACCATGCGCGCGCCACTCACGTCGCGTCCCATGAGGCTTGGCATCTGCGTCGCCGTGGCTTCGGCGCCGCGGCTGAGGATGAGCGAGATCGTGCTCGGCACCGCCACCTGCGAGCCCGCGGCGGGGCGCGTGCCGATGACCTGGCCACGCGGCGCGTTGCTGTTCGCTTCGCCCACGTCGCCGACGTCGAAGCCATCCTGCTCGAGCCGCACCTGTGCCTCGATGCGCGTCATCCCCGTGACGGTCGGCACGGTCGCCATGCGCTGGCCGCCACTCACGACGAGAGTGATCGGGTTGCCGATCCCCTCGCGCGTGCCCGGCGCCGGCGACTGTTCCAGCACCGTCATCTTCGGCGCCGAGTTGTTGTAGCGCTGCTCGCCCTGTTCGGCCTTGAAGCCCGCCTGTGCGAGCCGCTGCTGCGCTTCGTCGTACATCAACCCGGTCACGTTCGGCACCTTCACGTCACGCGGCACCACGCCGGTGGGAAAGACGACGAACGCCACGATCAGCCAGGCGATGGAGAAGCCGGCGAGGATGGCGACGAGATAGAGGAGCGACGTGCGAACGCTTCCGCGCCAGCTCATGCGGCCGCTCCGAGTCGGGGACGACGGAAGCGCGCCGCGAATGCGCCGTCGGTTCCATGATGCTGTGGGAGAACGCGCAGAAGTCCCTCGTCGAGAACGGTGTCGGGTACCACGCCGCTCGGCGGCGCGTCGAGCGTCCAGTCCGGATGCTCGGCAAGGAAGGTCGCGACCTGTTCGTCGTTCTCCTCGAGCTCGAGTGAACAGGTGCTGTAGATGAGCAATCCGCCCGGGCGCACGATGGTGGCCGCCGAGCGCAGGATGGCGCGCTGCAGCGCGGGCAGCACGGCGAGGTCGCTCGCCTTGAGCCGCCAGCGCGCGTCGGGATGGCGCCGGAAGGTGCCGGTGCCGGTGCAGGGCGCGTCGACGAGCACCGCATCCACCTGCACGAGCGGCGGATGCAGCGCGTCGGCGACGAAGGGGAGGATGTTCGGCGCATCGAGTCGGCGCACGTTGTCGCGCACGCGCGCGAGCCGGACCTTGGATGCGTCGCACGCGAGCACCACAGCCGCGGTGCGCGCCAGCTCGAGCGATTTGCCACCGGGCGCGGCACAGAGGTCGGCCACGGTGGCGCCCGTCGGCACCGACGCATAGCGTGTGACGAGCGTGGACGCCGGATCCTGGAGATGAAAGAGCCCCTGCTTGAAGGCGCCGAGCTCCGTCATGGAGCCCACGCCGCGCAGCAGCACGAGACTGTCCGGCACCAGCGGCACCTCGCCCGTCTCGACACCGGCGCTCTCGAACATCGCCTCGAGCTGCTCGCGCACGACGTGATACGGCCGCGCCACGAGTGGCGCCTCGCCGTTGTTCGCCGCGAGCAGGCGGCGCGTGTCCGCTTCGCCCCAGCGCGCCAGCCAGCGCGCGACGATCCACCGCGGATGCGAATACTCGAGCGCCAGCGCGTCGGTCAGGTCGTCCGGCACAGCGACGGTCAGCTTGTCGCGCTCGCGATCGAGCCGGCGCAGCACCGCGTTCGCCAGCTTGCTCGCGCCGATGCCGTGACGACGCTTCACCAGCTCCACCGTCTGGCCGATCGCCGCATAGGGCGGCACGCTGCCCATCACGAGCAGCTGATAGGCGCCGAGGCGGAGCAGATCGGTCACGTCGAAGTCGAGGCGGGCGAGTCCTCCGCTCACCCGTTCGGCGAGCAGCGCGTCGAGCCAACTCCGCCGGCGCAGCATCCCGTACACGAGCTCGCGGGTCCAGCGGCGGTCGCGCGGATCGAGTCGCGTCGTGCGACGCTCGAAGCTGGCGTCGAGCAGATCGCCGCTGCGCAGGTCGGCGCAGACCTCGGCCGCCGCGACGCGTGATTCGGTCAGCGCGGAGGCGGTGGACTCATGCGGCACCGGCGTCGTCATAGCAGGAAAGATAGTCGGAGGCGGCGCGTTCGGCATTCGGAGCGTCCCAGATCCCCCGAATCACCGCCACGCCGTGCACGCCAGCGAGCCGCAGCGCACGGCAATGTGACGCACGCACCCCGCCGATGGCGATCACCGGCACCTTCACCGCGGCTATCAGCGCCTCGACGAACGCCATCCCACGACCATCCTCACCCGGGTGCGTCACCGGCGCGAACACCCGACCCGCCACGAGCCAGTCGGCGCCCTCCTCCGACGCCTCGACGCCTTCAGCCACGGCATGCACGCTCGCGCCGATCTTCAGCGCCGGGGCGGCACGGCGCGCATCGGCGGCCGTGAGGGAGCGACTGGTGAGCTGCGCTCCCTTCGCGTGTACCGCCAGTGCGACGTCCACGCGGTCGTTCACCACGAGCCAGGCACCCGTCACCTTCTGCGCTGCCACCAGCGTCTCCCCCAGCTGCTGGAGGCGGCCGCCGTGCGCTCGGCTGGCGCGCAGGTGCAGCGCCCCGCGCGGGCCCA